>CAKUKL010000007.1 GCA_934662925.1 uncultured Oscillospiraceae bacterium
CTCCTGCGCCATGCAGCCGCACAGGCAGATGATCTGGCTGGGCTTGCGGCGCTTGCCGTGGACCAGCGCGCCCACGTTGCCGAACACCCGCTGCTCCGCGTGCTCCCGGATGGCGCAGGTGTTGATGACGATGACGTCCGCGTCCTGATCGGTGTCCGTCATTTCGTAGCCCATGTCCGTCAGCATGCCCCGGATAAGCTCCGAGTCCGCCTCGTTCTGCTGGCAGCCGTAGGTGTCCACATAGGCCAGCGGCGTGCCGGACAGCTGGCTGTTGAGCGCGCGGATCTCGGCGCAGTATTCTCTCTGGCGCTGAACGTCCTCAGCGGGGATGACCGGGGTCTTTCTCTCCAAAGTGTTTCACTCCAAATACAATAGGTTTGCGGCGTACAGCCGCCCAGTATATCTTTGTTATTGTACCATTCAATTATGAACAAAACAAGGCGGGGATAAAAATCTCCCGGCCGGTTCCCGTAAAAATCGCGGGGTGAGGAAACGGGGGCTTCCGTCTAAATGGACGGAAGCCCCCGCGGTTCTGTTATGTTGAGTTTTTCCGCTTCGCTGCGCCGTCCACCGCAAAAAATTAAAAACACACTCCGAAATCTGTGCTTTTGCTCCTCAGATCACGCCCAGATGCTCCAGCGCCTGCGCGATGCCGCCGTCCGCGAGGGACGCGGTGACGTAATCCACCTTATCGAAAATGCGGGGGTCGCCGCTGCCCATGGCCACGCTCATCCCCGCCGCTTCCAGCATGGACAGGTCGTTGGTGCTGTCCCCGATGGCGACGCAGTCCGCCCGGTCCACGCCGTGGCGGGCCATGAGCAGGTCCATGGCCGTCCCCTTGGAGCAGCCCCGGCTCACCAGTTCCACCAGCGTGCCCTCCCGCTCGATGATGCCGAACTCCGGGGCCACCTCTTTGAAAAATTCCGCACGGTCCTCCGGCGTATTCGTCCACACCACGAACTTGTCAAAGGACGAGGCGGGGTCGCCGGGGTCACCGTCGGTGTCCAGCCCCATGGCGGAGTAATATTTCTTCTCCGCCGCGATGAAGGAGGACAGGGGCCGGGTGAGGTCGAAGTAGACGTGCTCCGCCCCCTCGTACATCACCTGATAGTCGTACTTCCGCACCAGCGCCACCACGCGGTCCTGGGTCTCCCGGCTAAGCTTCCGGTGGAAGACGACCTCTCCGCCGTCCTCCACATAAATGCCGCAGCTGCACGCGAAGCCGTCGAAGCCGATGGCCTTCACCCGGGGATCCACGCCGCAGATGGGCCGCCCGCTGTTGATGTACACCAGATGGCCCAGCGCCCGGGCCCGGCGGATGGCCGCCGTGGTGCTGTCCGGGATGACGCGGGTGGTCCCGTCCACCAGCGTGCCGTCAATATCGAAAAAGATCATGCGCCGTCTCATGGTTTTCGCTCTCCTTTGTCTCCGCCCCGGCCGGGGCGCGTCAGCCGCCATTATACCGGCATTTCCGGCTGTTTGCAACTGTTTTCGGCGGTCGGGGCGGTTTTCCGGTGCGTTCCGGGCATTTTTTGTGCCGCTCCCGCTTTTTAAGGCTTTCTTAACCTTATCTTAAAGCTTTTCCCCCCTGATTCTAAAGGTGGGACGGGTATACTGTCCCTGACAGCCGGGGGCGCGGGCACGCGCGGCCCCCGCGCGAAATCTGACGGAACCAAAGGAGGCGCGGACATGGAGATCCTGATCCTCACCGGAAAATTCGGCATGGGCCACTGGTCCGCCGCCCTGTCCCTTCAGGAGCAGCTGGAGCGGGACGGGCATCACGTTCAGGTCATCGACTTTTTTGACTACGCCATGCCCGACATCGCCCCGGCGCTGTACCGGGGCTTTAATCTGCTGGTCACCTACGGCGGCGGCATCTACAACCTGTTCCACCGCATGACCCGGAACACCGCGGGCGAGGTTCCGCTGGCCGGGCAGTTCACCCGGCGGCTGGCCATGCTGCTGGACGAGGTCCGGCCGGACGCCGTCCTATCCACCCACCCGGTGTGCTCCGGCGTTGCAGCCCGGTACAAGGCAGAGCACAGCTCCGCCCTGCCCCTCATTACCTGTATCACCGACGTCACCGCCCACTCCGAATGGCTCCACCCGGGGACAGACTGCTACCTTGTGCCCTCCGTCTCCGTCCGGGACGCGCTGCGGGCCAAGGGCGTGGACCCCGGCCGGGTGGCCGTCACCGGCATCCCCGTCCGGGCCCGGTTCGCCGGCTCTCCCCGGCCTGCGGGCGGGCGGCGGGAGCTGCTCATCATGGGCGGCGGGCTGGGGCTCATGCCCCGGAAGGACTCCTTCTACGAGGCACTCAACGCCCTGCCCGGAGTACATACCACCATCCTGACGGGGAAAAACGAAAAGCTTTACAACCGTCTGGCCGGGAAATACCCCAACATTGAGGCAGTCGCCTTTACCGACCGGGTGGCCGACTATATGGCCCGGGCCCACCTGATGCTGTCCAAGCCCGGCGGCATCACCACCTTCGAGGCCATCGCCGCCCGGCTGCCCATGCTGGCGTGGGAGCCGTTTCTGGCGCAGGAGCAGGAAAATGCCCGATTCCTCACCGCCCACGGCATGGCCCGGGTGGTGCCCAAGGACGAGAGCGACTGTCTGGCCGCCATCCGGGCGTGCATTTACGACGACGCCCTGCTGGGGCGGATGGGCGCCGCCATGGACCGGATGAGCACGTCCCTGCGCCGGCAGGCAGTGAGCCTTGTGGTGAAACGGCTGGCGGACCGCGGGGTCCAGCCCTTGTACGCCTGAACCGTTCCGGGCATAATATAGACGCAGACTCGACCGGCCCCAATGGGCCGCAGGGAGGTCATATCCGTGAAAAACAAGAAAAATCTCATCTGGCTGGCCGTCATGGCCGTGCTGCTGGGCTGGACGGCCCGCACCGTCTTTCAGAGCCAGACCCCCGGCCAGCTGGCCCACGCGCTGGGCTCCGCCGACTGGCGGTTCCTGCTCCTCGGGCTGGGGCTGATGGCGGTGTTCATCGGCTGCGAGGCCCGGTCCACCCACCTGATCCTCCGGGCGGTGGGCTCCCCCCAGCCCTACCGCCGGTGCTATTTCTACTCCTGCACCGGGTTCTTTTTCAGCAACATCACACCCTCCGCCACCGGCGGGCAGCCCGCGCAGGTCTACTACATGAACCGGGACGGCGTCCCCGTGGTCCACGGGACCATCGACATGCTGCTCATCACCATCGCCTACCACACGGCCACGGTGCTCTTCGGGGCGCTGGCCCTCCTCACCTGCCCGGGCATCACCGACATTCTGGGGGGTAAGGTCAGCTTCCTGCTGGGGCTGGGCTTCGCCATTTTCGTGGCGCTGAACGTGGCCATGGCACTGTTCCTGTTCCTCCCCGGCCCGGTGCGGCGGGTATGCCTGTGGGGCATCAGCCTTGCCGTCCGCGCCCGGCCCGGCCTCGACCGGGCGGCGCTGGAGGAAAAGCTGACGGAGCAGCTGGAGCGCTACGGACAGGGGGCGCGGCTCATCCGCTCCTCCCCCGGACTGCTGCCCCGGGTGCTGCTGCTTGGCTGCGGGCAGCTGGCCTGCTCCTACGCGGTGCCATATATGGTCTACCTGTCCTTCCACCTGTCCGGCGTGTCCTTCTGGACGGCCTTCGCCCTTCAGGTGCTGTGCACCATCGCCGTGGGCTATCTCCCCCTCCCCGGCGCGGCAGGGGCGGCGGAAAACGTGTTCCTCCGGGCCTTCGCCTTTGTGTTCGGCGCGTCCCTCGTGGCCCCGGCCATGATCCTCAGCCGGACGGTGAGCTGCTATCTGGTGCTGCTGGCCACCGGCATCCTCACCGCCGTCATCCACTTCCGCTTCCGCCCCCAGGGCGGCGCGGATCAGTCCGATTCGCCCTCGGAGCCGGAGGATCTGGCGGCCTGAATTCCCGCACATATATAAAAACCCCGCCGTTTTCCGGAAAAACGGCGGGGTTTTGGTCATTTGTCCATCAGAAGTCAAAAAATTTGCGAAAATTTTAAGAATTTTTCTCTTTCTTTTTACCCTGCTCATCAGTATAATATCTCTCGCAAATGAGATCCAAGAAATTGTGGTATATATGCGATATGCGCCCCCGCGCTTTCCCGGGCCGGATGGAGGATAGATGCTGATGAAACGCCCTGTGGTCGATTACCGGAAGTTCCGTCTCAGCCGGCTGAACACCGATGAGTTCCGGCATTTGAAGCTGCTGTTATACTGGCCTGTGTTCGGCGCGCTGTTTCTGTACGCCGAGCGGTTTATCCGCGTGGCCTATTACCACCCCATGCACTGTACGCTGGACAACTACGTGCCCTTCTGCGAGTGGTTCGTGTTCCCCTATCTGTTCTGGTTCGTCTTTCTGGTGGGGATGCACGCCTACACCCTGCTGTACGACATTCCCGCCTTCAAGCGGATGATGCTGTTCATTATCTTTACCTATTCCACCGCTCTGCTCATCTATTTCCTCTACCCCAACTGCCAGTACATGCGGCCCGTGAGCTTCGAGCGGGACAACATCCTCACCCGGTTCATGACGGCGTTCTACGCCTTCGACACCAACACCAACGTCTGCCCGTCCCTCCACGTCATCGGCTCGCTGGCGGTGTATTTCGCCTCCCGGGATATCAAGCGGTTCTGCACGCCGCTGTGGCACTTCGGGTTCCTTGTCGTCACCATTCTCATCAGCATCTCCACCATCTTCCTCAAGCAGCACTCCATTCTGGATCTGGTGGCCGCCGTACTGGTGTGCTCCGTGGCCTACGTGCTGGTGTACCGCGCGCCGGAGCGCTATGCCGTTTCCGCCCGGATCGGGCGGAAAGGTCCGGAAAAATCTCCGGAGCTTTAAACTCGTCGAAAAAGGCAAAGTGTTTTCTGCCACGCACATGTCGCGGCAGAAAACAGATTTTATTTCTTTCGCCGCTGGGTTGGCGAAACTCTACGAGGCTTTCAGTATTTTAAATGCCCCGTTCGCATGAAGTACCCCCCAAAAAGTTAGACAAATAAATAAAACGCAAATTGTTCAAGCAACCGAAAGGGCTTGTTGTCTGTGAATAGCGGGCGGCAGGCCCTTCAGTTTTTCTTTGATCCTGCGGTTATTGTAGTGATCCAGATATTCCATGAGCTTGTGTTTGAAGTGTTCCATGGATTGAAATTCTTGCAGATACAGCAGCTCGCTCTTGAGCAGGCCAAAAAAGTTTTCTATCACGGCATTGTCCAGGCAGTTTCCCTTGCGGCTCATGCTCTGCCGGATACCCTTTTCCCGAAGCATCCGCTGATACTGCTTGTGCTGGTACTGCCAGCCCTGGTCGGAATGAAGGATCAGGTTTGTTCCGTCCGGGATCTTTGCAAACGCCTCATCCAGCATAGTCGTCACCATGCGCAGCACCGGACGATCCGAGATAGTGTAGCTGACCAGATCGCTGCTGTGCAGATCAAGAATGGGAGACAAATAGAGCTTCTCTCCGAATAAGCTGAACTCCGTCACATCCGTGACCCACTTCTGGTTTGGTTTGTCCGCGTGGAAATCCCGGTTCAGCAGATTCGGCGCGATTTTACCTGTTTCTCCCTTGTAAGAACGATATTTCTTCATTCTGACACGGCAGACCAGTCCCAACTCCTTCATAAGTCGCTGCACAGTCTTATGATTTAAGGGCAAATTGCGGTTACGCAGTTCTGCCGTGATCCGGCGATAGCCGTATCTTCCCTTGTTTTCATGGTAAATTCCCGTGATCTCTTCCTTGACAGATGCGTATTTGTCTGCTTCAAGTGATAATAAAAGGTTGCACGGGGCAGCTGAGCGATTGAGAGAAGAATTTCCAGAGAATGTCTTTGCCTCAGCTTCTGAACTACCAGCGTTTTTTGTGCTGGCGTCGCTCGTCTTCCAAAACCAAGGCTTGCAGATTTTTTAGGTAGTCTACCTCTGCACGCAGCCGCTGGACTTCTGCCAGCAAGTCTTCCTCTACTCCCCTTGGTAACTGCTTTGGCGGACGGTCTTTTCCGCCGCGGCCTCGCCGTTCGACGGCAAAGCCTTCCGGCCCTTCCGTTAAATAGATGCGTTCCCATTCTGCAACTCGCTTGTGGCCGCTTGTTTCAAATTGCCTTGCCGTTTCTCGATAGCTCAGCTTTTCTCTCTGCATCGTTTCTACGACCACCTTCTTAAATTCCGGTGTATACCGCTTGTTCACTGCTCCCTTTGGCATAGTGAAGCACCCCATTTCTTAGTTCCAAGTATTTTACCATACTTGTCTAACTAATGGGGTGCGGTTCATGCGAGCGGGGCTCTTTTGTTTGTGCAGCGTGCATTCTCCTCTGTCAGCCGTGTTCCGCCGGCAGGGTGACGGTAAACGTCGTCCCCTCCGCCGCGGTGCTGGCGGCGGAGATCTTTCCCTTGTGGCTTTCGGCGATGGCGGCGGCGATGGCAAGGCCAAGACCGTAGCCGCCGGTATCTCTGGCCCGGGCGGAGTCCGCCCGGTAAAAGCGCTCGAACAGGTGGGGCAGGGCCTCCGGCGGGATGGGGTCGCCGGTGTTCCGGACGGACAGCACCACCCGGCCCCCCTCCCGGCGGAGGGTGAGGGTCACGGTTCCCTGTTCCCCGCAGTATTTGCAGGCGTTGTCCAGCAGGATGGCGATGAGCCTCCGGAGCTGGCTCTCATCCCCCGGAACGGTCACATCCAGCTCCACCGCGTCGGTGAGCCGCGCTCCCCGCTCGAAGGCCACCGGCTCGAAGGACAGCAGGCAGTTGGAGCACAGGTCGGACAGGGCCACGCTCTGGCGGATCTGCTCCCGGTCGGAGGAACCGTCGCTCCGGGCGAGGAAGAGCATATCCTCCACCAGCTCCCGCATCCGGCCCGCCTCGTCCTGCATATATTCCACCCACTTGCGCTGGCTGGCGATGGTGTCGTCCGGGTGGGCGAGCAGGATGTCCGCGTCGGCCAGCAGGACGGTCAGCGGCGTTTTCAGCTCGTGGGACGCGTCGGCCACGAACTGCTGCTGCTGCTTCCAGCTGCGCTCCACTGGGCGCAGGGCCCAGCGGGACAGGAACAGGCTGATGAGGAAAAACACCGCCAGCGCCGCCGCCATGATGAGCAGGGACGCCGCCGCCTGATGGCGGACCTGCCCGCGCTGCCAGCTGGTGTCCGCGAAGGCCAGCCGGATGCTCACCCCGGTGAACAGCCGCAGATACCGCAGGCCCAGCGACGGGATGCGGCCCGTGTCCTCCTCCCCGTTCAGGGCGGCGGACACCGCGGCGGTGAGGGTGTCGGTGGAGATCTCCACGTAGTTGTCCATGGTCATGCGGATGTCGCCGCTCATGTCAAGGACGACGCAGAAGGTGGGCACCATGGACTGGTCCCCCGGGCCGCCGATCTGCCAGCGGTCCGCCCCCGTCTCCCACATCACTGCCCGCCGGAGGGCGGCGTCGGTCTCCGCCCCCGCCTGCCGCCAGACGGTGAACACCTGCACCGCCGTCACCCCCAGCAGCACCAGCGCCACCAGCGCCATGTTGATCCATATGAACTTCCGGCGCAGCTGCCTGAGCATGGGCGGGCCTCCTCAACGGGCTTTTCGATTATTTTACATCATCCGGGAAAAAAAGAAAGTATTTTTCTGAAATTTCAGGCTCATTTCAGAATAAAACGGTATACTTATCTTGTTCAAGTCTTTGCACGTGCCCCTCATGCAAGATCCGGAACAGGTCTGACGGCCCGTTCCGGATCTTCTTTTTTGTAAAAATTCTTATTTAGGTGTTGACAAATGGAGCGGCGCCTGCTATACTAACGATAGTAAATCTAATTACTGATTACAAAGACTCAAGCGAGGTGAAGCCAATGCCCATTGTCCGGCGCAGCAAAAAGCGCGACGCCATGCTGGAGCTGATGCGCGGCACCACCTGCCACCCCTCTGCTGATTGGGTATATCAGCGGATGCGGGAGCAGTTCCCCGACGTCAGCCTTGGCACCGTCTACCGCAATCTGAACCAGCTCAGCGAGGAAGGGCTGATCAAATCGGTTGGCGTGGTCCACGGGCAGGAGCGGTTCGACGCCTGCACCGCCCCCCATTCCCACTTTGTCTGCAACCGCTGCGGCGCGGTCATCGACCTGCCCAACTGCGTGTCAGAAGAGACCATCGCCCCGCTGGGCGAAGAGTATGGCTTCGTGGAGCAGTCCTACGAGCTGCACATTTTTGGACTCTGCAGGAATTGCAAAAATTCGGAACACAATTAAAACATTATTTTTGGAAGGAAGAGATTATTATGAAGAAATGGATCTGCCCCGTCTGCGGTTATGTTCACGAAGGCGAAAATCCCCCCACCGAGTGCCCCGTATGCCACATCCCCGGCTCCAAGTTCATCGAGCAGGACGGCGATATGAAGCTGGCCGCCGAGCATGAGTACGGCATCTATGACAAGACCGTCAAGAATAACGCCGACATCAGCGACGAGGACAAGGCGTATATTCTGGAGCAGCTGAAGGCCAACTTCACCGGCGAGTGCAGCGAGGTCGGCATGTATCTGTGCATGGCCCGCATCGCCCACCGGGAGGGCTACCCCGAGATTGGCCTGTACTGGGAGAAGGCCGCCTACGAGGAGGCCGAGCACGCCGCCAAGTTCGCCGAGCTGCTGGGCACCGAGCTGGAACCCAACATGAAGGCCAGCACCAAGGATAATCTGGCCTGGCGGGTGGACTGCGAGTTCGGCGCCACTCAGGGCAAGGTGGATCTGGCCATGTGCGCCAAGAAGAACGGCCTGGACGCTATCCACGATACCGTCCATGAGATGGCCCGGGACGAGGCCCGTCACGGCCGTGCCCTCAAGGGTCTGCTGGAGCGCTATTTCAAGTAAGCTGAAAGCACTGAAAAATCAAGCGATTTTCGAGAGGAAGCTGAGAAATCAGCTTCCTCTTTTTGCGCTATGAAGTCAAAACTCTTAGTAAAGCATCCGCAGGAATCCGACTGCTTTCGACAAAAGCAGCAGCGCGATCAGCGAATACAGCGCCGAACAACCGCCGAGAATGATGCCGATCAGCGCCAGCGGCTTTCCCTTCTCCCCGGTTTGCTGCACCTGACGGTAGCCAACGACGGACAGGATCACGCCCGCAAGCCCCGTGAGTCCGCCAAACCCGAACAGCAGCGACGCACACGACACCACAAGCCCGGCAATGGCCAGCACATTATAGGAAGGGACCGCCTGCGGCTTCTGCTCGTCCGGCCCGGCGGTCTCCCCACAGTTGGGACAGAAACGCGCATCCTCCGGAATATTTTGCCCGCATTTTGGACATATCATATTCATCCCCCGCTTTCTTTTTCCTCATTATAGTAAAGATATTTACTAAAGTCAACAGTAAATATCTTTACTATTATATGATTGCGGCACTGCATATCAGCCCTGAAGAAAGTTGTGGTGCTATGAATCTGTACCGGCTGCGCGCCCTCCGGGAGGACAACGACCTGACCCAGCAGCAGGTGGCGCAGGCGCTGGGGACCTCCCAGACCATGTACGCCCGCTACGAGCGCGGCGCAAACGAACTGCCCGTCCGCCATCTCGTCACCCTGTGCAAGCTCTATAATATCTCGGCGGACTACCTGCTGGGTACCCGGCCGGATCAGTCACGTCCCATGGGCCGCACAGAGCCGGATCGGCCTCTCTAAACAAAACCCCCGGGAGCTGATGTTCAGCTCCCGGGGGTTTCCCTATTCACTCACTTCACAAGATAACGGTAGAGGAAGGTCACGATCTGGCCGCGGGTGCAGAAATCATCCGGCGAGAATGTGGTGGCGCTCGTTCCCGTCGTAATTTTTTCCGTGACCCCCCAGATCACGGCGTCATAATAATATGCCGCCGCGTTTACGTCAGTAAAGGGAGCGGTTCCGCTCGTTTCCGGCATACCGGCCAGACGGTACAGGAATGTCACCGCCTGCGCGCGGGTGCAGGTGTCATCCGGGCTGAAGGTCGCGGCGCTGGTGCCCTTGGTGATGCCCTTTTCCACCGCCCACAGCACGGCCTTATAATAATAGGCGCTCTCCGCCACGTCGGTGAAGGGGTTGACCGTGATCACCGGCTCCGGCTTGCCCGCCGCACGCCAGAGGAAGGTCACCATCTGGGCCCGGGTGCAGACGCCGTAGGGATCAAAGCGGCCGTCTCCGGCGCCGGAGGTGATGCCCTCGCCCACGGCCCAGATCACCGGATCAAAGAAGAAATCATCCTCGCCCACATCGGTGAAAGGATTTTCCGGCTCTTCCGGCTCAGGCGGCTGGACGGGCGTCACCGGCGGATTGTACGGCGGCTGATAGGGCGGGACATAGTTGGGGTTCTTCGTGCCGCAGCCGTTGGCACAGTACTCCAGATCGTCGCCGAAGTTGTGGCCGGTCTTCGCGGTGGTCTTGTGCTCGCGGCTGAGTTCCGCATCACAGACGGAGCAGCGCACCACTTCATCGTAGGAGCCGCCGGCAGTGCAGGTCGCGGAAACTTCGTTCTCGCGGACGGCGGCTCCGGCGGTGTGACCGATGGCCGGGATATCGGTCTGCGCCACCAGAACTTCGTTGCAGGCGGAACAGTGCTTGCCTTCGGTCTTGCCCGGTTCCGTGCAGGTCGGCTCGACCGCTTCGTCGATCACTTCCGTGTGGCCCTTGGCGGGGATCACGGTCTGCGCAACCAGAACCTCGTTGCAGACAGAGCAGTGCTTACCTTCCGTCTTGCCCGGCTCCGTGCAGGTGGGTTCGACCGCCGGGTCGGTCACTTCCGTGTGGCCCGTGGCGCTGCCGGTGTCTGTCACCGTGTCCGTCGCGTCGCAGCGGTCGCACTTCGCCGTCTTGGTGCCGTCTTCCGTGCAGGTCGCGTTGTTATCGGACACATAATCGGTGAAGCTGTGGCCCAGCTTCTCGGTGGTCTTGTGCTCGCGGCTGAGTTCCACATCACAGACGGAGCAGTACACCACTTCATCGTAGGAGCCGTCGGCGGTGCAGGTCGCGGAAACTTCGTTCTCGCGGACGGCGGCTCCGGCGGTGTGGCCCTTGGCCGGGATCACGGTCTGCTCCACCAGAACCTCGTTGCAGACGGAGCAGTGCTTGCCCGCCGTCTTGCCCGGTTCCGTGCAGGTCGGCTCGACTGCCGGGTCAGTCACTTCCGTGTGGCCCTTGGCGCTGCCGGTGTCTGTCACCGTGTCCGTCGCGTCGCAGCGGTCGCACTTCGCCGTCTTGGTGCCGTCTTCCGTGCAGGTCGCGTTGTTATCGGACACATAATCGGTGAAGCTGTGGCCCAGCTTCTCGGTGGTCTTGTGCTCGCGGCTGAGTTCCACATCACAGACGGAGCAGTACACCACTTCATCGTAGGAGCCGTCGGCGGTGCAGGTCGCGGAAACTTCGTTCTCGCGGACGGCGGCTCCGGCGGTGTGGCCCTTGGCCGGGATCACGGTCTGCTCCACCAGAACCTCGTTGCAGACGGAGCAGTGCTTGCCCGCCGTCTTGCCCGGTTCCGTGCAGGTCGGCTCGACTGCCGGGTCGGTCACTTCCGTGTGGCCGTTGGCGGGGATCTCTTTCTTATCCGTCGCGTTACATCTGCTGCACGTTGCGGTCTTTTCACCCTTTGCCGTACAGGTCGCGGGGGTGGTCACAGTGTACTCGCCGTAGGTGTGGCCCAGAGCGTTACCCTCGGTCACATTACAGGTCTTGCACGTCTTAGGCTCGGTGCAGGTCGCGTCTGCCCAGTCGTGGCCCTTGGCGGGGATCTCCTTCTGCGCCACCAGAACCTTGTTACAGACAGAGCAGTGGGAACCTTCGGTCAGGCCGGTTCCCGTGCAGGTGGCAGGGACTTCCGTGTCGGTGATGACTGTATGCTTATCATCCGGGCAGACATTCACTGTAAATTTCAATGTGAAGGTCGTGCTCTTCCCTTTGCCAACGTCATAGACGTAGGTTACCTTTGAGATATTCTCGTCGACAGTCAGCGTGTTCCCGCTCACCGTGCCGCCCGTCCATTCGCTGACCTTGTTTACGTCAAAACCTTCCGGCAGCTGCGCAAGATCAAACTTGCGGTCGGCCTTGATCGTAAATGCGCAGGCATTATCATTCGCACTGTATGAGGAAACCTGCGTACCAGAGATGTCCAGCGAAGTCAGCTGATTCTCATAGCAATAAAGGGTACTCAGTTTCGTATTGCTGCTGACGTCCAGTTCCGTCAGCTTATTGGAGTTACAGTCGAGATTTGTCAGGTTCACATTGTTGCTGACATCAAGCTTCCTCAGCTGATTGGAGTAACAGGCGAGCCGCGTCAGGTTCACATTGCTGCTGACATTCAGCGAGGTCAACTGATTATTACAGCAGGAAAAATACTCCAATTTCTTGTTGTTACGTACATCCAGCGAGGTCAGTTCATTGAACTCACAGCCAAGACTTTTCAAGCTCGTATTTTTGCTGACATCCAGCTTCGTCAGCTGATTGGAGCCACAACCGAGACTTTCCAAGCTCGTATTTTTGCTGACATCCAGCGCGCTCAGATAATTGGAGCTACAGTCGAGATCTGTCAGGCTCGTATTTTTGCTAACATCCAGCGTCCTCAGCTGATTGGAGCCACAACTGAGACTTTCCAGGCTCGTATTGCCGCTGACATTCAGCGTCATCAGTCTATTGGAGTTACAGTAGAGTTTTGTCAGGCTTGTATTTTTACTGACATCCAGCGAGGTCAACCGATTGAAATTGCAAAGAAGCTCGGTCAACCCTGTAAAATACTCGACGCCCTTCAACGACGCAATGGACTTATTACGCACATCGAGCGAACCCCATTGCGCGATGGTTTTCATCTGCGCCGCAGTAATGGTACTCGTGTCGCCTTTCGGCTCGTCCGAAGACTTCAGCACCGTTCCGGTGACATAGGCGCGGAAATTCGCGTCCGGGAAAGCCGCCGCAAACGTGGGATTTCCGCTGGAGGCCGCGCCGGAACCGACGATCAGCGCGGTCACGCACAGCACCGCCGCAAGAAGCAGGCCCAGCCATTTTCTGCATTTCATGTGCAACACCTCACAATTATAGTTATTGCTACCTTACGGCAAGGGGCGGCGAAAAACAATTAACTGGCTGCATAGTCTTTCACTGTTTTTTCGTTCTGCGCTTCCCATACGGCATTTTTTCGCGAAAAATTTTTCAAAAAATTCCGCTGGAGCGATCGCCCCGCATCATTGACACTACGGCCCGGTCATGCTATCATCATTTACATACCATATTTGTATGCAATTCGGCGGCGGACAGCCGCCGATCTGCTGTCTATCAGAAGCGAGGCTTGACTTATGTTAGATCAGTTTTCCCGCACGGAGCTTTTGCTGGGCCGGGAGGCCATGGACCGGCTCCGCGCCGCCCGGGTGGCCGTGTTCGGCATCGGCGGCGTGGGCGGCTACGCCGTGGAGGCGCTGGCCCGCAGCGGGATCGGCACGCTGGATCTCATTGACGACGACCGGGTGTGCCTGACCAACCTCAACCGGCAGATCATCGCCACCCGCAGCACCATCGGCAAGTACAAGGTGGACGTGGCCCGGGACCGGGTGCTGGACATCAACCCCAACGCAACGGTGAACGTCCACAAGACCTTCTACGGGCCTCAGACGGCGGAGCAGTTTGACTTCACCCTGTACGACTACGTCATCGACGCCATCGACACCGTCACCGGCAAGCTGGCGCTGGTGGAGCAGGCCCACCGCGCCGGGACGCCCATCATCAGCTGCATGGGGGCGGGGAACAAAATGGACCCCACCGCCTTTCAGGTGGCGGACATTTATAAGACGTCCATGTGCCCGCTGGCCCGGATCATGCGCAAGGAGCTGAAAAAACGGGGCATCCCGAAGCTGAAGGTGGTGTACTCTCAGGAGCCCGCCATGACGCCCATGGAGACCGAGGAGATCAGCTGCAAGAATCACTGCATCTGCCCGCCGGGCACCGCCCGGAAGTGCACCCAGCGGCGGCAGGTGCCGGGGAGCAACGCCTTTGTGCCGTCGGTGGCCGGGCTGATCTGCGCCGGAGAGGTGGTAAAGGACCTGTGCGGCTTCCAGCCGCAGAAATAAACGCGCCGCTGGCCGCGGCGGAAAGGGGAATCGTCTCATGACCCTCATCATCTGCGCGGACGACCGGGGCGGCATGGCCTTCAACCGCCGCCGCCAGAGTCAGGACCGGATCGTCCGGGAACACATTCTGGCCGACGCCGCCGGAGGGCGGCTGTGGATGAGCCCGTACTCCGCCCGGCAGTTCGGGCCGGAGCAGGCGGACCACATTTCGGCGGATGAGGATTTTCTCGCCAAGGCCGGGGCGGCGGACGCATGCTTTGTGGAGCTTTCCGACCCGGCGGCGGCCCTCGCCCGGGCGGACCGGCTCATCGTGTACCGCTGGAACCGGACGTACCCCTTCGATCTGGCCGTCAGCCTGCCGCCGGAGGGCTGGACGCTGGCGGGGACGGAGGAATTTCCCGGCCACTCCCACGAAAAAATCACAAAGGAAGTTTACATCCGATGAAACAGAAGATCTTTGCCCGTCTGGCCCTGCTGGCCGCCCTGCTGCTGGCGCTGTCCGGCTGCGGCGCCATGGACGTCCCCGCCGGGACCCCCGCGCCCAGTCAGGCCCAGTCCGCCGGGAGCTTCACCTTCTCCCTTGACAACATCCCGGAGTACAGCGGCGAGGCCTATGTGGTGCTCAACGACAATGTCCCAGACTTCCCGGAGGCGGACAAGGGCAGCACCACCGCCTTTGAGGATTACAGCCCGCTGGACGAACTGGGCCGCTGCGGCCCGGCCTACGCCAACGTGTGCCTTGAGACCATGCCCACCGAAAAGCGGGGAAACATCGGGCAGGTGAAACCCTCCGGCTGGAAAACCGCCAAGTATGACTGCGTGGACGGCAAGTACCTCTACAACCGCTGCCACCTCATCGGCTACCAGCTGACGGCGGAAAACGCCAACGACCGGAACCTCATCACCGGCACCCGGTACATGAACGTGGTGGGGATGCTGCCCTTTGAGAATCTGGTGGCCGACTTTGTCAAGGAGACGGAGTACCACGTGCTCTACCGGGTGACGCCCATTTTCTACGAGGATGAGCTGGTGGCCCGGGGCGTGCAGATGGAGGCCCTGTCCGTAGAGGACGGCGGCGAGGGCGTGTGCTACAACGTGTACGTCTACAACGTCCAGCCCGGCGTGGTCATCAGCTACGCCGACGGGGACAGCCATCTGGCGGACAGCGAGGCCAACGGCGAGATCGTCAGCTATGTGCTCAACACCAACTCGAAGAAGTTCCACCAGCCCGGCGCAGCCTGCGCCGCCTCCATCAGCGAGAGCAACCGGCAGGACTACTCCGGCACCCGGGAGAACCTCATCGCGCAAGGCTATACCCCTTGCGGCCAATGCAAGCCATAAGTACATAAAAGCGCCCCGGACATTTGCCGGGTGGTCGTAAAACAGTTAATGGAGCGTATCGATACAGATACGCTCCATTTCACATGCCAACATACTATGGTAAAGGGGTACGTCCCTTGGCTCTCCCTTTGGGAGAGCCAAGGGATGCCCGCACGGTACACTCAAAGGTGCATAGAAGTGCGCCCTTTATCAGTTTAACAAATCAAAATTTATCAGCCTAATTGCTTTTTGATTTCAGCTTTCACTTTATCCAAATCACTGCAAGTCAAAATAGGAATGAGCCCGTTGATTTCGTCAATGCTCCTGTCCCACCACTTAAATTTAAGCAGCAATTCAATCAGTTCATCGTCAAAGCGCTTTTGAATCGCTCTTGCGGGGTTTCCAACGACTTTTGTATATGGTGCAACATCACTGCCCACAACGCTGTTTGCACCAATGATTGCTCCGTCTCCAATGTGAACGCCAGGGAGAATCACCGCATTTTGCCCAATCCAAACATCATTTCCGATAACAGTATCTCCTTTTAATGATATATCCGTCTTTGCAGGCGGCAACATTTCCCACCCCTCCAAGGTATAGAACGGAAATGTGGAGACAGCGTTCATCTGATGGTTTGCGCCGTTCATCACAAACTCAACTCCGGCGGCGATTTGACAGAACTTCCCGATGATGAGTTTATCGTCATTCCACTCGTACAAATGTGAAACATGACTTTCAAAATCCGAATCAGCAATATATGTAAAGTCTCCGACAATAATGTTCGGATTTGTAATTGTCGGCTTCACATATATTTCTTTGTCATACCCTGCAATTGGATGGATCGTATTGGGGTTTGGACGTTTTCCATCTTTCATCTGAATTCCCTCTTCAAATTCCAGCTTATTGATCTGTTTCATTGTATCATACGGCTTCAGTATACGCAAGAAAAGTCCCGGCAGACATGACTGCCGGGACTGAAACTGTTTTACGGCCTCCCGGTCTTGTCCGGAGAGGTTTTTGGTCTTAGAAAATCCTTTTTTACTTCTGGCGGTTGGCGTACAGCTTCTGCCACTGGGCGAAGGCGGCGCGGAAATCGCGGCGGTTGACCTCGCGCTTGGCGCTCTCCTCGCGGACGGTGCCGATGACAAAGTCCCGGTCGGCAAAGCGGATCCAGGTCTTGAAAATATCGACCTCGCCGTTCTCCTCCACCTTCCAGAGGACCTCCAGCTCACCGGCCAGGCCCTCCAGATCGGCGTTGCCCCACCACTTGAAAATGTAATCCATGCCCACCAGATTGGGGAAGCTCTCGCTGCGCAGGAAGCTCACGCCGTCGGGAGCCTCGTAGAAGTTCTCCTCCCACTGATCCACACCGGCATTCCGGTTCTTCAGCCAGATGTTGCGCACTCTGTCCGCCAGATGGTTGGCCATGTTATCCATGGCGGTGGTCGCCCCTGCCTTTTCCATGATCTCACTGATCAGCATCGTACATTCCTCCTGTTGAAATATTGTGGATATTTGCTCTTCAGCCGTATCATAACACGATTCCGCGGCGTTTTTCAATGCGGATTTTTGCAGAATCAGAGCTGGCAAATCAGACAATTTTTGTAGCATTCATTTGGACGTTTCGCCCATAATTTCTTTTGACAAATTATATACAGGAAAAAATGAATACTCCATCCGCCTTGTTCAGGGAACGAAACGGCGCAATCCCTGCTTCCGCAGGACTTCCACAACTTCCACAAAGTTTTCCACAGAGGAAAGCGCCGGGGTCGCCGGCGCTTTTTATTCATCATCGGGTTACATAACATCTGTCAAGAGATTTTCCCCGACAAATTTTCACAAAAATTTTACAATTCAATGACGGGCGCAGTTTGCGTCGTTTCCCCGGAGGATGTCCAGCCCGTGGCCCAGCGCCGGGAGGATGTGCTCCAGACACTCCCGCACCGCCTTGGGGGAGCCGGGGAGGTTTACGATGAGGGTGCCCTTCCGGATGCCCGCCGCGGCGCGGCTGAGCATGGCCCGGTCGGTGAACTGGGCGGAATAGGCCCGCATGGACTCGGGGATGCCGGGGGTGGGCCGCTCCACCACGTCCATGGTGGCCTCGGGGGTGCAGTCCCGGGGGGAGAAGCCGGTGCCGCCGGTGGTGACCACCAGCGCCGCTGCGTCCTCGTCGCACAGGCGGGCAAGCTCCGCGGACAGCATGGCCCGGTCGTCGGGCAGCATGACGTAATAGACTACCTCAAAGCCCGCCTGCTCCAGCAGTTCCCGGGCGGCGGGGCCGGACAGATCCTCCCGGTTCCCGGCGTAGCCGCTGTCGCTGGCGGTGATGATGGCCGCTTTGTATTTCATGGTTCATTCCTCCATAACACTCAGTGTGTCCCCCACGGAGATGGTCCCGCCGTGGAGCACTCTGGTAAATACCCCTTCCCGGGGCATGATGCACTCGCCCATCTTCTGAAAGATCTGGCAGCCGTTGTGGCACTCCTTACCGATCTGGGTCAGCTCCAGCACCACGTCGTTGCATTGGAACTTCGTGCCGATGGGCAGCGAACGGAAGTCGATGCCGGACACCACCAGATTTTCTCCGAAGTCGCCGTCATGGACCTCGGCCCCCCGGGCGCGGAAGGCCTCGATCTTGTCCCAGCTCAGCAGGGACACCTGACGATGCCACTTTCCGGCGTGGGCGTCGCCCTCGATGCCCCAGTCCTCAATGAATTTTCCGGTGCCCACGTTGGTTTTTTGCGTCCCCTTGGCGGGGCTGGTGCACACCGCGATCACATTTCCCATATCCTTATCCTCCGATCTGACTCATCATATGGCCCTCGCCGTCAGCTACCGCGGCGCTGGCAAACCGATGGGCGGCGGGCTTCTGGCAGATGGCGTCTGCCATGGCGGCGGCAAGGGCTTCGTCGCTGCCGGACAGCAGCGGTTTGAGCCACACGCCCCTGTCGTATTGCAGGCAGGTCTTCAAAAAGCCGTTGGCCGTCAGCCGCACCCGGTTGCATTGATCGCAGAAC
>CAKUKL010000008.1 GCA_934662925.1 uncultured Oscillospiraceae bacterium
GCTATTGTATCACGGGCACCTCAAAGCCTGTTGATACCTGAAATTATTAACTTTAAAACTTATTATACGAGGAAAATTTCTGCTGATTCATGGCGGTGGGCGCGAGCAGCGCAGCCTCCATGCCGTTCAAAAACCACTCCGGCATACCCTCCCGATAATTGCAGACCTCCGACAAAGACTTGACTTTATGCGTTGCGCCGTTTGTGCAACCATTGCCGAGAGAGAGCAGGCAAACCTGCTTTTCTCCCTTGCCGATCTCAGCTTTGCTCTTGCCGTGAGTCATGGCGACCCAGCAGGTGTTCAACCCAAGTTCCTGTGCTTTCAGTACGATTTGCTCACCGTAGCAGCCGAGCGTTTCTTCCAGTTTGTCGCCTTTCGGCCCGACAAGCGCAATATAGTTTTTCACGCCTGTAAACTTTCCGTAGCGCGCCATCATGGAATCAAAACACTTCGGTTCTTCGTAGAAAATCTGAATGTGCAGATCGGCTTTCCGGTTGATTTCTGTGATCATATCATTTAAGATAGTTCGCTTTTCCGCTTCGATGGGACGGTCTGTGTATTGGCGGACGCTGTGCCGCTGTTTCATCAAATCAAGCATTTCCATTCTATTTGAACCTCCAAAATCTGCTCCTGAACTGTCGGATCGTGATTGACAAACACGCCCTTGCAGTCAGGATCGTTTTTACATTCAATGAGCCAGTCAAGCGACTTTTCAGCCAGACCATTATCCACAGTAAAGCCGGGGATACGGTGCTGGGAAAAGGACTCCGGCAGATAAGCAGCGTCATTACCGAGAACAACAAATCCGTCTGTGCCTTGAATCAAAACGCTGAACAGGCCATAGCTGTGTCCCGGTGTATGCACAAGCTGAACCGTACCGTCACCGAACACATCATAGCTCTCTCCCACAGGGCCAACACCGCTGCGCTGATAAGAAAAGGTCTTAACTTCACAGATGCCTGTCCATGTGTCTACATAGCGCAGGCTGAACTTATTGCAGGCATCCCACTCTTCCTGCGCCGTGCGAATATCCCGTGCCGTTCGTACCAAGCGAAGCCCGCTGCATGGTCAAAATCCATGTGGCTGATGAATACATGGTCAATATCGGCCATGGATAAACCGACCGATTTGAGCTTGCTGTCAATGCCTTCGTTCTCCTGGATGATTGGAGCGCTGATTTTATCCACCATGCCCATAAACTGCTTTGGCCGCTCCTGTCCGGCAAGGACTGAGAAATCTCTTTTGCCAGTTCCAATGTGGAGATCAGTTTTTCAAACGCCTCCATTTCCGGGTCAAAGTAGTAGAAATTCATCGTACCTTCTTTGCGAACTTTGACAATACCTGGATATGAAAAAGCCCTCCACGGAATGATCCGCAGAGGGCCGTGCTTATTTCATTGACTGCCGATATTCGCTGACTGTTTGACCCGTCCAAACCGTGAACGCCCGAAGGAACGACCCGGTCTCCTGATACCCCAGCAGAAACGCAATATCCTCGGCGGTCATATCGGTGTTGGCAAGATAGGTCTTTGCCAGCAGCTCCCGTGTATGGTTGAGCTGCTTCTGGAAGTTGGTGTCTTCCTCTTGCAGCTTGCGCTGCAACGAGCGTTTGCTGAACTTCGGTCTGCCGCAGAAACGGCGCGGCAGCCGGTCAGGCTGCGGCCCTCAGCCGCCCGGCCCGTCCAGCGCATCGTCAATGCGGCGGAACAGCGCCACAAGCTCCGGATACGCCATCCGCTCCTTCGGCGTCCAGAAGCCGTACAGCTCCCGTAGCTCCGCCGGATCGCCGCACAGGGTCTTTACCTTCTCATAGGCGAAGGCGTTGGCATCCAGCTCGCAGGGGAGACTCAGGTAGGCGCGGGTGAAGTATTCCTCCGGGCCGTCCAGCGCGCACTCCTGCCAAACGTTCCCCGCAAGCCGGAAGCAGACGCCGTTATATAAGACCGTGTAAGCGATGCTCTCCCGGAGCTCCGCGCCGAATCGGCCGGGGCAGAGGTACTGTACCGCGTGGCGCAGCTCGTGATACAGGTAATACAGCACCTCGTATTCCGGTGCGTCCCGGAGCATGGCCGGATTGAGAAACAGCGTGTTGACCGTGACGTCATACGTGCCGTAGGCGTTCTCGTACCCGGCGGGCATTTCCCGGGACAGCGTCACCGCGATGCCGTTCTCCCGGCAGAACTCCGCGGCCAGCCGTTCCGCGTCAGCGTTCATCCCATGACCTTCTTTCCTGTCGTCTGTGACACCACTATACCACACCCCCGGCGGGGCGCCAAGAGAAACCGAAGCGCCCCGCTGCGCGGCAGGATCAAATATATGCGGATAAAAGGCCCGCCGCGGAATTTTGCAATTCCGCGGCGGGTCTTTTAGAGAAAAGAAAAAAGAATAGGAGAACTCAGATCATGTCGCCGAAGAAGGTCTTCTTCAGGTCAGAGTAGCTGTTGTAGGGCACGGGGGGCTCGGGCTGATCGGCGGGGTAGACGGAGTTGACGCTCATGTACCACGGAGTATCGGTGCAGGGGGCGTCGGTCTTGGGGAACTCGTCCAGATTCATCGGGCCGGAGAACTGACTCCACTCGGTCCAGGAGGTGCCCACCGGGGTCTTGAACATGGGGTAAATGCGCATGCGCCAGATCTTCCAGCCGTCCGCTTCCTTGATGAAGTCCGCGCCGTACTTGCTCCATGCCCAGATCGCGCCCTGTCCCGGCTCGCGGTCGGCGCGGGGGAAGGTCTCGTGTCCGGGGGACCACCAGGCGCCCCGGGCGGTCTTGCCATCGGCGGCCACTTCGATGATGGGCGTGTCAAGGTGATGGAAGAACACAGCACCCTTCATCTTCTCCTCGGCACCCTCGTCGCCGCGGTCAAAGTGGTGGTCAAGATAGCACTTCTTCACGCTCTCAAAGCCGATGTACTTGCCCCAGGGCATCTCGAGGATGTCGTCCTCGCGCTGCGCCCAGAACTTGACATAGTCCTTGTGACGGAAGGCGGCATGATAGTTGACATAGCGGCTCATCAGGTTGGCGCAGATGGTGACGGCCTCAAGGCGGTCGATCTTCAGCTGCATTTCGTCCAGCTTCTGGACCAGTTCTTCATTCGTCATGGTAATTACCTCCTCAGGTAAATTTGCAGTTTCGTGTTGAGAGACCGATCCTCCGTCTCAGGCCCGCTGGCCGTCGAACAGAGAGGAATGTCCCTTGTGGAAATTGGCCCCGTAGAAGCGGCCGTCCTCCTCGACCACGCCGAAGAAGGTCAGGTCGCAGTCATGGGGAAAAGTATTGAAAAACAGATACTTGTCATCCACCACATGGCCCCACTTGAAGGCGGAGCAGCCGTGGTCGTCGCCGTCCAGCGTACCGGTGATCTGTCCGTCCGGCGCGACATGGATGTCCAGCACGATATAGCGCTCCCCGATCGGGGTATGCATCGTGCAGCGATAGGTTCCGGAAAGTTCCATGAGTTTTGCCTCCTTGTTCATGTCGTTCATATCGTTCCGTCCAGCAGGGCCTCAATGGCCTTCTGGACCTCGTTCTGTCCCCGCAGATACAGCGCGCCGTGCTCCGCGCCGGACACCTCCAGCCAGCTTTTCGGCCCGGAGTAGGCGTCATACGCCGTTCTGGAAAACTCGGCGGGCAGGTAGCTGTCCGCTTCCCCGGCGAGAAACACCGCCGGAAGGCTCGCCTTCCGGACCATCTCCGTCAGGTCCACGTCGTCCAGCCCGTAGCCGGCCATCCGCTCCATTTTGGAGTTTATGAGGTTCAGCAGCGGGAATGTGGGCAGGCGGAACCAGTTGCCCATCTCGTATTGGGCCAGCTCCCGGAGGGAGCCGTAGGCGCTCTCCGCCACGACGCCGCACACCGGTGCGTCCAGCAGGCCGTTTCCAGCCGCGGTCAGCACCGCGCCCGCGCCCATCCCAACGCCGTGGAGATAGATCTGGCGGCTGCCCAGCGTCTCGGCGGCGTAGTCCACCCACGCGGCTACGTCAAACTGCTCGAACAGGCCGTAGCCCAGACAGGTTCCCTCGCTGCCGCCGCTAGCGCGGGTATCGGTGAGCAGCACGTTGCACCCCTGAGTCTCGTACCACGGTGCGTAGAGGAAATCGCCGGTGCTGTTCACCGCATAGCTCTGGAACACGATGACCGTGCGGTCAAAGCCACAGTTGTAGTACAGGCCGTGCAGCTTCGTACCGTCCTGAGAGACCACGTCGCAGCGGTCGGCCAGATGCCGGTCCCGCCAGGAGTCGTACTGCTCCTGTAACGGTCTGAGCTCGTCGGAGACCGCCGTATCCACGGCCAAACGGCTGTTGCTCTCGATGATCTCGGCGGCGTTTTCGTCGGTGTAGGCGACAAAGGCGTTATAGTAGGCGTTGGTCAGCGCCCGGCCCCACCAGCAGGCCACAAAGATCAGGATAGCCGCCACCAGAACGCCGTAGGTGACGTTCTGCTTCCGGCTGTACTCCCGCGTCTTGCCGCTGCGGAAGGGGAGCGTGAATTTTTTCATCTTCGTTCCCCTCCTCACATGGCGATCTGCATCCCGAAGAGCTCCTTCACCGGGATGCTCTCCTCCCGCTCGCCGAGCCAGGCTTCCACCCGCTCGTCCAGCAGGAGCTGCCGCGCACTCAGCTCGGCGGCGGATACACCGGCGCCGCGGTAATAGACCACCCACAGGCCGTCGGCCGTCGCGCTGACGGTGGTATCCCCGCTTTGGCGGGTGGGATCAAACAGCCAGCTGTCCAACGTCTCGGGCAGATCGCCCTTGCGCACGCTGTCCAGCTTTCCGCCGTCCGGGGCGCTGTCATGCTCGGAATAGCGCACAGCCAGACCGGCAAAGGCCGTCTCGCCGCCGCCGTCCGCCGCCCAGCGCTCCATCAGCAGCGCCGCGCGGGCCTGCATGTCGGCCAGCTGGGTGTCGCCGGTCTCTCCGGTGAAGCGGTCCGCCGCCGGGGCGAACCAGATGACCCGGACATCCGCCGTAAAATAGTCGTCCAGTTCGGGGTGCTCCGCCGCATAGGCCGCGGCCTCCGCCTGCGTGGGCCGGAGGGATTCGGTCACGGCGGCGCGCACCGCGTCCGCCCCCGTCTCCCGCAGCAGCTGCTTTTTGTAATTGGCGGCGGTGACGCTGTAACCGTAGTAGGAGCGGACATAGTCGTCCAGCTTGATCCCGCTGGCCGCGCACTCGGCGTCCGCGTCCGCCAGACGCAGGGCGTACTCCGGCAGATCCTCCGCCTCCAGCGAGACGCCATACTCGTCCGCCACCGCCAGCAGGGCTTCAGTCTGCCGCAGCGTTTCCTCGGCCTGAAGGCGGAAGTAGTCCTCCCACGTCTGGCCGCCCTCCCGCTGCTGCTTGTCCAGCGGGCGGCTGGTGTCCAGTCCAAGGGCATCCAGTTCGTCGTAGTGCGCATCCACGTAGTCCAGATAACTCTCATAGTACCAGTAGTTGAACTGCGCGGATGTGTACTTCGTCCCGCCCACCGACAACGCGGGGACAAACCGCTGCAGAATACCGCCGTACAGCAGGATCACAAACAGGATCAGCGGCAGGAATACAAGGTATCGCGGCAGCTTTGCCAGACGCTCTTTCATGGATGCCCCTCCGATTCTTGCTGATTGCTTCAGATCGCCGTCCCCCAGCGGTTACTCCTCCACGGGGATCGTGTCGCCGATCTGATATTCGCCGCAGTTGGTGACGCAGCAAACATACTCCGGCGCTTCATGGAAGCGGATGAAGAATGCCTTGGCCGTGTCCGCGTAGGCCAGCGTCGCGTTGATGGCCATGGGGTGGGTCATGAGGCCGGACAGCAGCATCACCTTGCCCGGCTCCACCGCGGGCACGGTGACCAGCGGCATCTTGTCCACATCGAACATGTGGGGGTCGCCTTCGGACCGGACAGACAGGTAAATGCGGTCGCCCTTTTCCTCCGGCGCAAAGTACAGGTCGCAGGCCGGGCTCTTCTCGCCGACGCGGAAGGGGGCGTGATAGGCGTTGAACATGCCTTTGGGGCCGACGTTCATAAAGCACACGGCCGGACGGATGGCGGCGGCAAAGGCGGCGATCATCCAGTTGGGGCAGTGGTTGACGAACTTGACCACGCTCTGGCCGGCGCTGCGCTCCTTGACCTCGGCCACGGCGCGGGGCAGAGCGGAGGGCTCCCAGTGATAGTCCCGGGAAACGAAGGTTCCGTCGGGCTTGTAAACGTCCTCCATCTGCATCCCATAGCGCTCGGCCATCTCGTTGACGTCGATCACGACCGGGAATTTTTCAGTTGCACTCACAGCAGATCATCCTTTCAGGGATATACCGGAGGGGCGGAAAACCGCCCCTCCGGGCAGGAATTTGAATTTGGATCAGTACAGCAGGATGGCCATCGCCACGCCGACCAGAGTGAAGACCACGGGGATGCAGACGGTCAGCACGAACACATGACCATAGGACTCCTTGTGGGTGGTCTGGAACATCGCCATAGAACCGGCCACGGAGCCGGAGTGGGGCAGTGAGTCGAAGGTGGTGGCGGACATGACCAGGATGCGGTGCAGGGCCGCGGGGTTGACGCCGGGCATCGCCAGGAAGGTCTCGGAGAACATGCCCAGCCACATCATCATACCGGCCACGCCGTCGGCGCACAGGGCGGCGACCAGAGCGATGGACAGGAAGGCGGTCAGGTAGGGGTTCAGATTGATGGTCATGATCAGCTGCTTCAGCGGCTCGAAGCAGGCGGAAGCACTGGTCACGTTGCCGAAGCCGTACACGCAGCCGGCCATAAACATAAAGGGAACGATCTCCATGGGGCCGCAGCTGATGATGTTCTTCAGGGTGATCTTATGGATGCACACATCCCAGTTGGCGAGGATCATGAACACACAGCAGATCCACATGGAAACGCAGATGCCGCGGGCGCTGGACAGCTTGAACACGTTGATCATGATGAAGGACAGTACGAGGACACCGGCCAGAGGGGCGATGCCCTTCCACATGGCGGGCACTTCCACCTCGCCGAAGCGGCCTTCCTTGGCCACGTTGATGCCGGCCATGCCGGCGCCCGGCTCCACGAAGTGCTCACCGCGGCGGCGGGCACGGTGGATGATGTGGGTCAGATACAGGATCGCCAGCGTCAGGCCGATGAGGGCGCAGACGACGCCCATCAGGGGCGCGGCGTAAATGGTGGTGTGCAGGAAGGTGGTGGGCAGCACGTTGGGCAGCGCGGTCACGCCGGGAAGGCAGAAGGAGATCAGCGGCGGGATGCCCATACAGGAGGCATAACCGATGCTGATGGGCATGTCGGCCGCGCGCATCAGAGCCAGAGCGATGGGCGCTACCAGAACGTAGGTGCTGATACCGGCGATCTGGATGATGGCGGTCAGCACGATAATGATAATGGGGGCCCGGTTGGCGCCGATCAGCCGGACCATATTGTCCGCGATGGCGTTGCCGGACTTGGTCTCTCTCATCAGGAAGGCGAAGAGACCGGCAGACAGATAGACCATTGCGTTATTGATGACGAAGTTGCCGATACCCGTGGGGAACACGGAGAAGATCGCTTCCATCCAGCCGTCCGTCGCGCCCAGCGCGACGACCATGGCCGCCGCCAGGGCGGCCAGCGCGGTGTTGACGCCGCGATAGCACAGCAGAATGAAAGCAACGATACCGAGGATCAGGAAAATGGCTGCTACCGGTACACTTGTAAACATGAGTCTTTCTCTCTCCTTTGCTTACGTTTTGCTTACGTTTTCATTTTTTCTTTGCCGCAGCGCGCCGGATCGTTCTGTGCAGCGCCCGCCTCTCTTTCCGAACATGATATGCTTACCTCCGCGGTCCAGCGGCGGACCGCCGGAAGCCCGGCGCTCTGCATGAGGTGATGGCAAAAAATTAGCACAATCTTTTCGGGCGGTAAACGTACTTTTTTGCGCTTTGTGCGCACACCTGTGCTGTTTTCCCCCGGTGCGCGGCAAAAGCGCAGAATTGCGCACCGGAAAAGATCTGCGCACACTTTGTCAAAAAGCCCGCAATTTCAACAATTTTGCGCACACTTTACCGCTCCAATATGTAGTTGGCAAAAGGTCAGGTCCTGCGGTATAATAATATCGGACAATCAAGTAAATTCGTCAAGGAGGACTTTTGCCAATGGCGATCAGGCGGCGTCTGTTTCTGGAATATGCTCTGCTGGGGCTGGTCAGCGCGGCGATCCCCGGCGTAATCGGTCTGACGGCGGCACAATACACTCAGCACACACTGCTGTTCTCAATTCTGACGGCCGCGGCCGTCGTCCTCGCCCCCGGCTGCGTGCTGCTGCTGTTCCACCGGCGGCTGACGCTGCGGGCCGAGCTGCTGGAAAAGGCCGTCGCCGCCGCCGGCGTCGAGCTGGCGGACAAGGCCACCATGGAGATCGCGCTGCGCAATCTCTTCCTGCGCCAGCTGGAGATCCGCGACCGGGAGGAGGTCCGGAAGGAGATGGACCGGGGGCGGCTCATCGAGCGCCTGCTGGGCGACAACAAGCACACGCTGGCCTTCGCCGACGCGCCGGAGCAGCTGGACAAGCTGGTCCGGCAGGACGTGCTGCAGATGCCCCACCCGGGCTTCTGCCTGCTCTGCCTGCGCATCGACGACTACGACCAGATCTTCCACCGCCGGGGCCAGACCAACGTGGTACTGACGGACTATGTGAAGATCCGGAACACCATTCAGGATACGCTGCGGGCCTGCGCGCCGGAGGGCTCGAACCTCTACTGCGTGGAGTATTCGGGCTGCTACACCTGTCTCATCAATCTGGAGCTGGATCCGGGCGCGGACAGCCGGGAGACCCTGCGCTCCATCCACGTCTGGTGTGAGCGGGTCATTTTACAGCTGGACACCGACCACGACATCATGGCCATCGCCGCGCTGTCCACACCTTTCTTCGACATCTCCAACGCCCACGAGGCTCTGTACGAATGTCTCGGCCTGTTCCGCTACGCCGATATGCTGTCCATGGAGCAGCCGGTCATCTCCGCGCTGGACATTCCCACGGACACCGCCGACGCCGACACCCACCAGAAGCAGCTTTGGAAGAAATACGTCCACGCCGCCACGACGCTGGACATGCCGAAGGCCCGGGACCTGCTGCTGGAGCTGCTGGATCCGAAGTTCATCACCTCCCCCCAGCAGGCGGAGTCGGTCAGCCAGATGGTGCTGTTCCATCTGGGCATCGCCTTTGAAACGCTGGGCTGCGTCGTGGAGAAAAAGCCGGAGCTGAACCTGCTCTGCCGCCAGATCAGCTCCGCCGCGTCGCTGGAGGAGCTGTCCTCCCTCGTCCAGCAGGTGTTCGACCAGCTGGATCTGGCCAACCTTCCGGAGGGCAAGAAGGAGAGCAAGGCCCAGCAGCTCCAGCAGTACATCGACGAGCACTACATGGACCCCGACCTGAACCTGACCATCCTCAGCGACCGGTTCTCCATGAACCCCTCCTATGTCGCCCGCATTTTCAAGGAGGCCACCGGTCTGAGCGTGCTGGCCTACCTCCAGCAGCAGCGGCTCAACAGCGCGAAGCACCTGCTGGAGACGACGGGCCTGAACCTGACGGACATCGCCCTGCGCACCGGCTACGCCAGCGGCTGGACTCTGACCCGCGCCTTCAAGCGCAGCGAGGGCGTCACCCCCGGCGCCTACCGCCAGATGAGCCAGAGCGCTACCTGAGCCGCCGCAAGCCCCACATTCAACCGCAAAGGAACCTGCACTATGGAAAAAAATCTCACCACCGGCAGCGTGCTGAAAAACGTCGCGTACTTCTCCCTGCCCTATCTGCTCAGCTACTTTTTGCAGACGCTGTACGGCATGGCCGACCTGTTCATCGTCGGCCAGTTCGAGGGGGTGGCCAGCACCACCGCCGTGTCCGTCGGCTCACAGGTCATGCACATGATCACCGTCATGCTGGTGGGTCTCGCCATGGGCACCACCGTGAACGTTGCGCAGGCCGTAGGCGGCAGCGACCGCCGCCGGGCCGCCGCCTGCATCGGCAACACGGTCACGCTGTTCATGGGCGTGTCCCTGGCGCTGACGGCAGTGCTGCTCCTGCTGCGCAACGGCATCGTAGCCGTCATGTCCACCCCGGCGGAGGCCGTGGAGGGGACGGCCGCCTACCTCACCGTGTGCTTCATCGGCATCCCCTTCATCACGGCGTACAACATCATCTCCTCCATTTTCCGGGGGCTGGGGGACAGCAAAAGCCCCATGTACTTCATCGCCGTGGCCTGCGCCGCCAACATCGCCTTCGACTACCTCTTCATGGGCGCCCTCCACATGGGCCCCGCCGGCGCGGCGCTGGGCACCACGCTGGCGCAGGCGGTGAGCGTGGCGGCGTCGCTGGCGGTCATCCTCCGGAGAAAGACCGGCGTCGCCCCCCGGTGGGAGGACCTCAGGCCCCGGCGGAACGTCATGGGGGCGCTGCTGCGGGTGGGCGTGCCCATCGCCATGCAGGACGGCCTCATTCAGATCGCCTTCATTGTCATCACCGTCATCGCCAACCGCCGGGGCCTCACCGACGCGGCGGCGGTTGGCATTGTGGAAAAGATCATCAGCTTTCTGTTCCTTGTGCCGTCGTCCATGCTGTCCACGGTGTCGGCGCTGGGGGCCCAGAACATCGGTGCGGGCAAGCCGGAGCGTGCCCGCCAGACCCTGCGGTACGCCATCATCATCACGGTGGCCTTCGGCCTGTGCATCGCCCTGCTGATGCAGGTGCTGGCCGAGCCGGTGGTGGCGCTGTTCACCGACGGCGCGGAGGTCGTCCGCATGGGCGGGCAGTACATGCGGGGCTACGTGTGGGACTGCGTGTTCGCCGGAATCCACTTCTGCTTCAGCGGCTATTTCTGCGCCTGCGGCCGGTCGGAGCTGTCCTTCCTCCACAACATCACCGCCATCGTGCTGGTGCGAATCCCCGGGGTGTACCTGACATCCAGGCTCTTCGCGGACACCCTGTTCCCCATGGGCCTTGCCACGGCGGCGGGGTCACTGACGTCGGTGATCATCTGTCTCATCGCCTACCGGGGCATCACCCGGAAAGAGCGGGGCTGAAGCCGCTGTTTCCCATCCAAAAAAGGAGCGTCCCGGACCTGTCCGGGACGCTCCTTCCGCGTTTTTATGCCGTTCTTACGCCAGCGGCTTGCCGCTGAACACCGGGAACACGCCAAACTCGCCGTAATCTGCGATGCGCTCCATGTGCTTGAGCGTCTCCATATCTTCATCGGAGATGACGAAGTCCATGGCGGCGTTGTCCGCCATGTGGGCGGGGTCCGCCGTCTTGGGCAGAGCCACGGCCCCCAGCTGGATGGCGTAGCGGACGCACAGCTGGGCGGCGGAAACGCCGTACCTCGCCGCCATTTCCGCGATAGCGGGGTTCTTGAGGGCCTCGCCGTGGGCGATGGGGGAGTAGGCCTCCACCAGAATGCCCTGCTTCTCGCAGAAGTCCACCAGATCAAGGTCGGTGTTGCTGATGTGCAGGAGGATCTGGTTCACCGCGGGCTTCACCCGGCAGTCGGACATCAGGCTCTCCAGATCGTCCCGCAGGAAGTTGGACACGCCGATGACCCGCACCTTGCCCGCGGCCTGCGCGTCCTCAAGGGCCCGCCAGACCGCCTTGTTTTCCTCAAAATAGCGCTTTTCCACCCGGAACTCCCGCCATGGCCGGGGGGAGTGGATGATCATCTGGTCGAGGTAGTCAAGGCCCATTTTCTCCAGCGTCTCGTCGATGGAGCGGGCGGCGTCCTCATAGGTCTTCATCTCCGCGGCCACCTTGCTGGCCACGAACAGCTCCTCCCGGGGCAGGCCGCAGGTACGCACGCCTTCGCCCACGCCCCGCTCGTTGCCGTAGGCCTGCGCGGTGTCGATCATCCGATAGCCCAGCTTCACCGCGGCCCGGACGGCCTCCGCCGCCTTGCCGTCGTCAATGAACCATGTTCCCAGCCCCAGCTTGGGGATCTTGATTCCGCTTTCCAGCGTATAAGTCTCGTTCAGAATCATAGATCAATTGCTCCTTACAGTTTCCCGTATTCCTCGTCCGTCACCGGCTCACACCATTCGTTGGAGCAGTTCTCGCCGGGGACCTCCACGGCGATGTGGGAGAACCAGGTGTCCTTCTTGGCCCCGTGCCAGTGCTTGACGTTGGCGGGGATCATCACCACGCTGCCCTCATGAAGGCTGACGGGCTCCTTGCCCTCCTCCTGATACCAGCCCTCGCCGGCGGTGCACAGCAGCAGCTGGCCGCCGCCGCGGGCTGCATGATGGATGTGCCAGTTGTTGCGGCAGCCTGGCTCGAAGGTGACATTGAAGCACGTGACGCCGAACCCGGCCTCGGTGAGGGGATTCAGGAAGGAATCCCTGATAAAGTACTGGGCGTAGTTGACATTGGGTGCACCGGTGCCGAACATGTTTGCCTGCTCAAAGGCTTCTCTGGTTGCGTATTTCATCTCTAAAACCTCCACATATTATATAAATGTTGTTGATAACTTAATCGTGCTCCACGGCGTACCGCAGCCAGACGGCGCCGCTGCCGTACTGCTTGACATTGCTGAGCTTCAGCGGCGTCACGGCCCGGTCCGCGGGCAGGCCGTCGAACACGGCGGCCATGCCGCCCCGGCCGTCGATGCCCGCGCCCACGAGGATGCTGACCTCGTCCAGCAGCCCCGCCGCCAGAAAGCCCGCGTTCATGTGTCCGCCGCCCACCACGGCCATCCGCTCCACGCCGAACTCGGCGGCGAGGATCTCGCAGGCCCGGACAAGGTCAATGTGCTCTTTGCCGCAGGCGATCCACGAGATATGGCACTGGTCAAGATAGGCCAGATACTCCCGGCTGACCTGCTCGCAGGTCAGAATCAGCAGCGGGCGGCCGCCGTCCTCCTCCACGCCGTCCCACAGCAGGCTGCCCCGGCTGTCGGCCACGATCTCGTAGCCTTCGGCCTCCGCCGCCTTGGAGAAGGCCTCACGGCCCAGCGGGGTGACGCTTTCGCTGCGGAAAACGCCGGGCTTCGCCATTTCCAGCTCCGCCGTCACCCGGCCGCTGACCCGGGTGGGGGCGTTGAGGGAATCCAGCGTATCGTAATAGTCCTGCACACCGGGCAGGTGCTCCGTCATGGCGCAGTCGATGCGCCCGTCCACGGAGGTCATCATGTGGCAAATGATATATGGTCTCTTCATGGGGATCCTCCTTAAACCGCTTGACATCAGGGGTGTCATGCTTTATAGTTTTCTTCAAGTTCGTGTATACTCTACAACTTGAAGCATACTTTAAGTCAAGAGGTTTTTGAAATTTTTTCGGAGGAATTTTTATGGTCTATACGGTGGGTGAAATGGCAAAGCTGCTGGAGGTGCCGTCCTCCACGCTGCGGTACTATGACAAAGAGGGGCTGCTGCCCTTTGTGGAGCGGTCCTCCGGCGGCATCCGGATGTTTCAGGAGACGGATTTCGAGTGGCTCCAGATCATCAGCTGCATGAAAAAGGCCGGGATGTCCATCCGGGACATCCGGCAGTACATCGAGCTTGCCATGCAGGGGGACGACACCATCGGCCTGCGCCTGCAGATGTTCCTGCGCCAGCGGGACGCGCTCAAGGCGCAGATCGCGGAGATGGAGCGTACACTGGAGACGGTGGAGTACAAGTGCTGGTTCTACGAGACGGCGCAGGCGGCGGGCACGGTGGACGTGCCGAAAGACATGCCGGACAACGAGGTGCCCGAGCGCTTCCGCGCCATCCGGCAGGAGCTGCAAAGCATCCCCAACGCAGAAGCAGAATAAGGAGGTACTTCCCCATGAAAAAGATCAAATACGCCGCCCTGCTGCTGGCGCTGACCCTGCTGCTGGCCCTGCCCGGGTGCAAAGGAAACGAAACCGGCCCGGACACCCCGTCCGCCGCCCCGTCCGAAAGCACCGACGTCACTTCTGCGCCGGAGCCGTCCGGCTCCACCGCGCCTGACGCCTCCGACCCCGGCGAGACCGGCGGCGTGCCCTCCGGCGAGCCGGGGGAGACGCTGGAGGTGGACGGCGAGACCATCCCCGCCGTGCTGTACGAAAGCGATCTGGGCTACACCATGCTCTACCCCCAGGAGGGCGTCACCCTGTCCGAGTGGGAGGGGGGCCAGACCTTCGAGCTGACCGACGCGCCGGGCACCTATCTGGCCGTGAGCCTGCTGGACGTGTCCAACGTGGACGAGGCCGTGGCCGTGGTGCAGTTTGAAAATGCCGTGGACAGCGACCCCAGCGGCTATATTTTCGGCGCGAAGAGCTACGCCGGGGTGCGGCTCTCCGACGCCGCCGGAGGCCTGACGGTGGACTACATCATCCTCCGGGAGGGCGGCTCCGTCTATCTGGTGGAGCGGGCCGTCTTTACCGGCGGAGAGGAGAAGACTGCCCTGCTCCAGAGCATGCTGGACAGCTTTACCGTCGCCTGAAAGGAGCCTTCCCATGGATTATGACCAGCTGCTGAACGGATGCAGCGAGGTAGGCCGCCGGATGCTGGCCGCCGGGGCCGAGATCTACCGGGTGGAGGACACCGTCCGCCGGATGCTGGCCGCCTACGGCGTGGACGGTCAGGTGTTCGCCATCCCAAATTCCCTCATCGTCAGCATGACGGACGAAACGGGCCAGAGCCGCACCCGCCTGTGCCGGACGGAGACCGCGGGCAGCACCGATATCGAGACGGTGGAGCGCTTCAACGCCCTGAGCCGCTCCGTCTGCGCCGCGCCGCCCCCGCCGGAGCGGCTGCCGGAGCTTGCCCGGGAAACGGCGGAGCACTGCCGCCGGTACTCTGCGGGCATCATCCTGCTGGGCTATTTTCTGGGCGGGATGTTTTTCACCCTGCTGTTCGCCGGGGGAAACTGGCTGGACGCACTGGTGGGCGGGGGAGCCGCCCTGCTGGCCGGCCTGTCCGTCCTGCCCATGGATAAATTGCAGGTGAACTTCTTCTTCAAGACCATTGCCGCCGCGGCCATCATCGGCGCGGCGGTATACGGCGCCCGGGCGGCGGGCCTTGCCATCGACACCGGCGCCACCATCATCGGCGCACTGATGGTGCTGGTCCCCGGGCTGGTGTTCACCAACTTCATGTGCGACCTGCTCACCGGGGACCCCCTCTCCGGCACCAGCACCTTTATCCGCGCCGTCCTCACCGCCGCCGCCATTGCCATCGGCACCGGCGCGGCGCTGTCCCTCTTCCGGGCGCTGAGCCTCCCGGCGGACGGCGTGATCCACGCGGTGGCCTACCCCCTGTGGGCACAGATGTGCTTTGCCTTCATGGCCTGTCTGGGCTTCGGCCTGCTGTATAATGTCCACGGCTGGGGCATGGTGCTGTGCTGTCTGGGCGGGGCGCTGGGCTGGCTGGTATTCCGGGCGGCGGACGCCGCGGGCACCGGCATTTATCTCCAGTACCTGCTGTCCGCCATCGCCATCGCCATTTACGCCGAGGTCATGGCCCGGGTGCGGAAGTTCCCCATCACCGCCTATCTGGTGGTGTCCTTCTTCCCGCTGGTGCCCGGTTCCTATATCTATTACACCATGTACTACGCCATTCAGGGCCAGCGGCAGCTGTTTATGGAGACGGGGCTTCAGACCATCGGTCTGGCCGCCTGTCTGGCCATCGGGGTGCTGCTGGTGTCCACCACCGTGGCAAGCTGGACAAACTGGAAACGAAAAAAGGAGGCCCGCCATGGCGCGCTATGACATTATTCTACTGGATGCCGACATGACTCTGATGGACTTTGAGCAGTCGGAAAAGGAGGCGCTGGCCCGGGCACTGGAAAAGTGGGGCCTGCCCCACGACGACGGGACCTGCGCCGCCTATTCGAAGATCAACGCCGCCCTCTGGGCCGCCATGGCCCGGGGCGAGGTGGATCAGGATTTCCTGCGGACGGAGCGCTTCGCCGCCCTTCTGCGCTGGCTGGGCCGGTCCGGCGACGCCGCCGCCATCGGCCGCGATTACGAGGAATTTCTGGGGGAGACGGCCCATCTGCTCCCCGGCGCGGCGGACTTCTGCCGGACGCTGGTGGGCGCGGGGCTGACGGTGGCCATCGCCACCAACGGCCTGCCCCGGGCCCAGCGGGGACGGTTCGTCCGCACGGGGCTGGACCGGATCATTCCCCATCTGTTCATCTCCATGGAGTTTGGAGTGCAGAAGCCCCAGCCGGAGTTCTTCGACCGGGTGCTGGAAGCGCTTCACGTCACCGACCGGAGCCGGGCCGTCATGATCGGCGACGGACTGGGCACCGATATTCTGGGGGCCAACCGGGCGGGGCTGGACTGCATCTGGTACAATCCCCGGCGCCTGCCCCTCACCGGCGGGGCGAAGCCGGACTACACTGCGGACAGCTACGCCGCCGTACTGGACATTCTGGAAATTCCCGTCCCGGCGGCAAAAGTTTAACCGATTTGTAACGACTTTTCTTCCGGCATTATGTTAACATAATGCTCGCCCGGGGCGGTCGCCCCGAATGACGCAGAGAAAAGAGAATTTCAGCATGAAACGACAACTTACCGCCATTCTGGCGGCGGCCTTGTGCCTTGGCCTGCTGGGCGGCTGCGCCGCCGGAAAGGGCGCTGTTTCCGACCCGCCCGCCGCCGGGCAGACCGGCTCCGTCAGCGCCCTTCCCACAGACGCCGCGGGGGAGAGCCCGTCCCAGCCCTCCGGCGCGCCGGAGCCCTCTGAAACGCCGGAAATTTCCGAAACACCGGAGCCTGTACCCGTGCCGGACACGCCGCCCTATGAGTTCGGCCAGCCGGTGGAGGAGAGCGACCCGGTGGACGGGGACTACTTTAACGACGCGGTGTTTCTGGGCGACTCCCGCACCGAGGGATTGCAGCTTTACAGCGGCCTCAAGTCCGGCGACTTTTTCTGGCACAAGGGCATGACCGTGTTCCGGGTGGACGACCCGGAGCGCCGAGTCATCGAGGTGGACGGCCAGAAGATGACCATGATGGAGGCCCTCGCCCTCAAGCAGTACGCCAAGGTGTATATCATGATCGGCATCAACGAGCTGGGCTACCCCGTCTCCTCCTACAACAAGGGCCTGCGGGCCATGGTGGACAAGGTGAAGGAGCTTCAGCCCGACGCCGTCATCTACCTCCAG
>CAKUKL010000009.1 GCA_934662925.1 uncultured Oscillospiraceae bacterium
AAATTTCCCCGTTGCACGGGTTGCATCGACAAAAGGACTTACCGGCCCGGCCAATTATCGCTTTTCCATATGACCACCGCTGCCGGAAAAGCGTTGCGAAATCCCCGAAAAGCAGGTAAAATAGAGGGTAGTTCGACAGAAACGGAGGGATCGCCGTGGAATTGCGGCAGCTTCGCTATTTTGTGGCCGTGGCGGATACGCTGAACTTCAGCCGCGCGGCGGAGAGCCTGTATGTCTCCCAGTCCGCGCTGAGCAAGCAGATCTCCGAGCTGGAGCAGGAGCTGGGCGTGACGCTCTTTGAGCGGGACCGGCGGAACGTGGCCCTGACGCAGGCGGGGCGCGTCCTTCAGACCGAGGCCAAGGGCATCCTCATCCAGTCGGAAAAGCTGGTGCCCCTCCTCCGGCACGAGGCGGGGCAGAATCAGCCGGAGCGGTCCATCCACATCGCTGTGGAGCCCCGGGCGGACGACGACCCGGCCATCCACCGGGTGCTGGCGGACGCGGTGTGCCGCCGCCGGGAGGACATCCCCGGCCTGCGGGCGCTGTTCTGGCGGGAAGAGTATCTGGAGATGAAGAAAAAGCTTCAGGACGGCGCGCTGGATCTGGGGCTTTTCCTCCACACGGAGCCGGAGCTGGGGGAGCCGCTGGCGTCGCAGGTGCTGTGCGAGGACGAGATGGTGCTGGTGTTCCGGAGCCGCACCGGCCGGAAGGACGACCGGGACGCGATTCTGGAGCTGCTCCGCAACCGGGGGGTCATCCTGCTGGAAAAGGAACCCCGGGGGCTGGGGCAGATCCTGTCCATTCTGGACGCCATCGGCAGCGCGCCCCAGATCCGTTTCTGTCAGGACCGGGCGGCGCTGACCCTCACCATGGAGAGCGGCGAGAGCACCGCCATCCTGCCCCAGTCCATCGCCCGGCGGCTTCAGGCCGACGACCTGCACATCCTCCACTTCCAGCATCCGTCGGCGAAGCTCTACCTGCTGGCGGCGTGGCGGCGGGACGTGCCCAACGAGCTGGCCCGGCGCATCGCGCTGGACACCCGGGACAATCTGGAGCGGCTGAAGCCCTGATATTTTCGCGAGAGAAAGGAACCTTTGACCCATGAAACACAAACGAACCCTGTTGGGGGCGTCCGGCGTCGTGCTGATGCTCTTTCTGGGCGCCATGTACGCATGGAGCTATTTCAAGGTGGCGCTGGGCGCCGCCTATCCGGCGTGGAGCCAGACCAACATCACCCTGAATTTCACCATTATGATGAGCTGCTTCTGCCTTGGCGGGCTGGTGGCCGGGAGCTTTCTGAAAAAGCTCACCAAGCGGCGGCAGCTCATTCTCGCCGCAGTCCTTGCGGCGGCGGGGTTCTGGGGGGTGTCCATGCTGCCGGAGGATCCCGGCGCGGCCCTCGTGCAGCTTTACCTCTGCTATGGCGTGCTCAACGGGCTGGGCACCGGCGTCGCCTACAACGCGGTGCTGTCCGGCGTGCAGCCGTGGTTCCCTGACTGCCCGGGGCTCATCTCCGGCGCACTGCTCATGGGGCTGGGCTTCGGCGCGCTGATTTTGGGCAACATTGCCGCGGCCCTCATGGGGGCCGTGGGCCTGTCCGCCACCTTCCGCGTTTTTGCCATTGCCATGCTCATCGTCCTGCTGACCGGGGCCGCCATCGTGCGCCAGCCCGGGGCGGAGGATGAGCTTCCCGCCGGGCAGAACGCGGCGGCTTCCGCCCCGGCCATGGAGCTGACGACCACCCAGATGCTCCGGCGGCCCACCTTCTGGATCTATTTTGTGTGGAACGTCTGCCTGTCCGCCAGCGGGATGCTGGTCATCAACTCCGCCTCGTCCATCGCCGTGCGGTACGGGCTGGCCGCCGTCGTGGGGCTGGTCATCTCCGTATTCAACGGTCTGGGGCGGCTGGCCGTGGGTTCCTGTATGGACCGGCTGGGCTGGAAGCGCACCATGTATCTGGCCAACTGCGTACTGCTGGTCTCCGGCGTGGCGCTCCTGCTGGGCGACCGGGCCGGGAGCGGCGTAACCGTCCTCGCCGGGATGCTGCTCATGGGCGTGTGCTACGGCGGCGGCATCACCATTTCCGCCGCCCTCATCCGCCAGCTGTACGGCAGCCGGAACTACGCCTCCAACTTCGCCGTGTGCAACCTGTGCACCATCCCCGCCTCCATCATCGGCCCCATGATCTCCGCCGCTTTGCAGGACATGTCCGGCGGCGGGTACTTCTCCACCTTCGTGATGGTCATCATCATGGGCGCGGTAACGCTGGCACTGAACTTTGGCATCCGGAAGCCCTGAATCGTCTCCTAAAAAACTGCGATCCCCCGGGCCGCGAAAGCGGCGCGGGGGATTTTTTGCCTGTTTGACCTGTTTTTTCTTGAGCGTCCACTTTTGTGGAATAGTTTCCTTTTTTGCACGGAAAGTCTCCAAAAGTAGACACATTCCGTTTTCGTCACGATCACCTTGCAGCTTCTCCAATGCCTTGCACGCCAACGGATTCGCCGCTTTGCACAACAGTTGGCATGAAAAATGCTTTTTATATGGGCAGCAAGACAAGGGAAAGCATCAAACAAGGAGGTCAATCAGTATGCGGTTAAAGGACAAGGTTGCCATTGTGACCGGCGCGGCCAACGGAATCGGCGCGGAGATCTCCCGCACTTACGCCCGGGAGGGCGCTCACGTGGTGCTGGCCGATCTGGCCCTCGATGCGGCGGAGGCCGTGGCACGTGAGATCACGGAGAACACCGGCGTCAAGGCCATCGCCGTCAAGTGCGACGTGGCCCGCAAGGATGAGGTTCAGGCCGTGGTGGACGCCTGCGTCGCCGAATTCGGCACGGTGGACATCATCGTGAACAACGCCGGCATCACCCTCCCCGCCTGTCCGGTGGAGGACATCAGCCCCGAGCAGTGGAAGCGGGTGCTGGACATCGACCTGATGGGCACCATCTATGGCACCCAGTGTGTCATCCCCATCATGAAGGCGAAGAAGTCCGGCAAGATCATCAACATGGCTTCCGTGGCCGGTCAGGTGGGCGGCGTGTTCACCGAGGCCACCTACCCCGTGTCCAAGGCCGGCGTTATCTGCTGGGCCAAGGCCGTCGCCAAGCAGGTGGGCGAGTACAACATTACCTGCAACTGCATCGCCCCGGGTACCGTCCTCACCGCCATGACCGAGACCCTCGGCTCCGCCGAGGCGTCCCTGAACGTCCCCCTGCGCCGTCTGGGCAGCGTGAAGGACATCGCGGGCGCGGCCCTGTTCCTCGCGTCGGACGAGAGCGACTTCATCACCGGCGCGACCATCAACGTCAACGGCGGCATGTCCATGATCTGACGCCGCAGCCAAATAAACGTGCATCTGTAAGGAGAAACGAACCATGGATATGTATGAGAAAAGAATTCGCCTGCGCGAGCTGATGGCGAAACCCGAATGCGTCCCCGTTATGGGCGCTTACGACGTGCTCAGCGCCAAGCTCATCGAGGCCACCGGCTTCCCCATCGTCTATACCGGCAGCTTCATCACTGGCGCGTCCCAGTACTTCCTGGCCGACGTGGGTCTGGTGCAGCTCAAGGACCTGCTCCCTCTGGCCTACGAGATCGCCAAGGAAGTGGACCTGCCCCTGATCTGCGACGTGGACAACGGCTGGTTCCACTCCGGCAACATCTGGCGCACCGTTCACGAGTTCGAGTCCGCCGGTGTCTCCGGCATTCAGGTGGAGGACGGTATCATCGGCAAGCATGTTTCCACCGGCCCCATTGACATGTCCATCGATGTTATGGTAGACCATATTCATGCCATGTGCGAGGCCCGCAAGGACAAGAACTTCGTGATCATCGCCCGCACCGACGCCCTGTGGCTCAAGAACGATCTGGAAGAGACCATCACCCGCTGCAACGCCTATCTGGACGCCGGCGCCGACGCCTGCTTCATCACCTTCCCCGGCTCCATCAAGGGCATGAAGGAGTGGCGCCACCGCATCCACGGCCCCGTGGTCACCACCCCCATCCGCTACGAGGACTCCATCGACGAGGAGACCGAGGCCGGCGCCTGCCTGTCCGTCTACTGGCCCAACACCATTTACGCCGCCTTCACCGCCGTCCGGGACACGCTGAAGAAGTTCGCCGAGACCCGCGACATGACCAAGGTGGACGCCAAGTTCGACGAGGACGAGTTGCTGGCCATGCTGCCCCTCCAGAAGTACTACGACCAGATGGACAAGTACCACGGGGAGAAGCAGTACCTCAAGTAAGCGCGGATCAAAAAGAAAAAGAGAATATAACTGAACGAGTTGAACGGGAGGTATCACAATGTTTTCTGTCATCGCGATTATCATCACCCTCGCTCTGGTCATGTTCCTGGCATTCAAAAAGGTCAATATTGTCGTCGTTTCCATTCTGGCTGCCATCGTGCTGGCCATTCTGGACGGGCAGAACGTCCTTGATGCCCTGACCACCACCTTTATGACAGGCGCGGCCAATTACGTCAAGAATTTCTTCCTGCTGTTCTTTATCAGCGCACTGTTCGGCAAGGTCATGGAAAAGACCGGCGCCGCCGCTTCCATTGCCAAATGGCTGGCCAACCTGCTGGGCGAGAAGTACGCCATTCTCGGCGTGCTGTTTGCCGGTATGATCCTGTGCTACGGCGGTATTTCCGCGCTGGTCATCGCCTTCACCATGTATCCGCTGGCGCTGGCTCTGTTCCAGCGGGCCAACCTGCCCCGCCGCCTGATCCCGGGCGCCATCGCCGCCGGCTGCTTCACCTTCGCGGCCTCCGCCTTCCCCGGCACCCCGCAGCAGATGAACGTCATCCCCCAGCCCTATCTGGGTACCGACGTCATGGCCGCCCCTCTGCTGGGCGTGATCTGCGGCGTGGTCGGTCTGGGTCTGGCCTGCATCTACATGTTCTGGGAGGGCCAGCGCGCCCGCAAGAACGGTGAGCACTTCCAGGCTGACGAGAGCATCATGCTCACCATCGAGGCCGCCGCCAAGGACGGCGAGAACATCAACCCCCTGCTGGCCTTCCTGCCCATGATCGTCACCATCGTGCTGCTGATCTTCTTCAAGTGCAACGTGCTGCTGGCCGTTCTGATCGGCACCCTGCTGTGCTGCGTCCTGATGTGGAAGAACCTGAAGGACATCCGCGGCTGCATCTCCGCCGCCGTGCAGAACGCCGGTATGGCCACCATCTTCACCGGCGCCATCGTAGGCTACGGCGCCGTGGTCAAGGCCAGCGCCGGCTACGCCGTCCTCAGCGAGGCCATGACCAACATGAACGCCTCCCCGCTGCTGTCTTTCTCTCTGGCCACCACCATTCTGGCCGGTGCGGCCGGTTCCGGCTCCGGCGGTCTGGGCATTGCGCTGGAGGCCATGTCCCAGCAGTATCTGGCTCAGGGCATCCCCGCCGAGGTGCTCCACCGCGTGGGCGCTCTGGCCGCCATCGGTCTGGACTCTCTGCCCCACAACGGCGCGGTCATCACCCTGCTCACCCTCTGCGGCATGACCCACAAGGATTCCTACAAGCAGATCTTCGTGACCACCGTCGTCATTACCTGCCTTGTGATGTTCCTGTCCATCATTCTGGCCACTGTGATGTACGGCCTGTAACCTCTTCCTTCCCTTTTTCACACAAAACCGGGCGGCCCCGAGGCCGCCCGGTTTTGCCCGTGCCGGAGAAACTTTGACGGCCCGGCGCTTTTTGTGGTATATTGAGAAAAAACGAAAAGGAGTCTGGCGATGGCTGCGACAGAATATGCCGGTAATGAGCTGGCGCTGCTGAGAACGATCCTTCAGCACTGCTCCGGGACGGTATTCGTCACGGACAGCGAGGGACGCATCATCTATTCCAACGAGGAATCCTCCCGGGCGCTGGGCTGCCCCACGGAGGAACTCCTGCACATGACCATCTATGACCTCGTCGAGCGGGGGCTGACCAGCAGCGCCGTGTCCCCGCTGGTCATCGAGCAGAAGCGAACCATCTCCAGCCGGGTGTACTACAACGACGGCCGGGAGACCGTGGTCACCGGCGAGCCGGTGTTCGACGAAAACGGCGACCTCGTCATGGTGGTGGTCTACGGCCAGAAGCGGGAGACCATCTCCAACCGCATCCGGTCGCTGGAGGAAAACAACGCCGCCATCCGTCAGGCCCTCAATCAGGTCATGCAGGACAACCCCGCCGAGGGGCTGCTGGTGGCGGAAAGCCCAGCCACCCGCCGGTGTCTGGAGCTGGCGGAAAAGGCCGCCCATCTGGACAGCACAATCATGCTCTACGGCGAGTCGGGCACCGGTAAGGAGGTCGTCTCCCGCTACATCCACCGCAGCAGCAGCCGGGCCAAGCAGGTGTTCCTCCCCGTCAACTGCGCCGCTATTCCGCAGGAACTGATGGAGTCGGAGTTTTTCGGCTACGAAAAGGGCGCGTTCACCGGCTCCCGGCGGGAGGGCAAGCTGGGCCTGTTCGAGATCGCCGACGGCGGCACCCTCTTCCTCGACGAGATCGGTGAGCTGAACCTCCCCCTCCAGTCCAAGCTCCTGCGTGTGTTGGCCACCGGGGAGATCAAGCGGGTGGGCGGCAACGACATTCGCAAGGTCAACGTCCGCATCGTGGCCGCTACCAACCGGAACCTGTGGTCCATGATCGCCGAAGGCTCCTTCCGGGAGGACCTGTTCTACCGGCTGAACGTCATCCCCATCACCGTGCCGCCCCTCCGGGAACGGCAGGAGGACACGGCGGTGTTTTCCGTCTACTTCATGGACCGGCTCAACAAGAAGTATTCCGCCCACAAACAGTTCACACAGGAAGCGCTGGAGGTGCTCCAGTCCTACTCGTGGCCGGGCAACGTCCGGGAGCTGCGCAACGTCATCGAGCGCATTTTCGTCATCGTCTCGTCGGACACCATCACCGCCCGGAACGTGTCCGACGTGCTGGGCGTCAGCACCCCGGCCAGCCCCGCGGAACCGTCCTCCGGAAACAGCAGCGTCCTGCCCGACGCCTTTCTGGCCGGTTCCCTCCACGAGGCCACCGAGCGCTTCCAGCGGGCGTATATCGCCCGGGTGCTCCGCCAGTGCGGCGGCAACGTCACCCAGGCGGCGGAGCAGATGCAGCTGGGCCGCTCCGGCCTCTATAAGAAGCTGGAGAAGCTGGGCGGCAAGGCCCGGCCCCGCTGGCTGGAGGAATGACGGCGGTTTTCAACAATAAAAAGACCGGCATGGCTTACGCCATGCCGGTCTTTTTTTAGCTCTATGTACCTTTCAACCCGGTCTGCCTTACTTCACCCGGTACTGGGTGTAGTCCAGCGGCATCCAGTAGGAGCGGGCGCAGTCCTCGCACAGGACGTAGTCGATATCGCCGGACATGTCGTAATAGGCCTTGTTTGTCTTGGTGCCGCACTCGCTGCAGGTGTACTTCTTGCCGCAGGCAGCCAGGCTCAGGGCCATGACCAGCGCCAGCAGCAATGCTACGATCTTCTTCATAAAATATTCCTCCTCTTATTTGATCAGGCCCACAGGCCGAATTCGCCCACGAGCGCACACAAGTCTCCGCCTGCCCGGTCAAAGTCAAAGACCACCTTCAGCTCCAGCACGCCGGTGAGATCCACATTAAAGTCGATGGGCTCGATGCCGGCAGCCATCTCCGCGGAGTAGAGCAGCTGGCCGTCGCCGTAGATCTTGAAGTAGCTCCTATGGCCGTCGTTGTCCCAGCTTCTATGCTCATAGACCTGGAAGAGCACGCCGCTGATGGCGCTGTACTGCCCGTTGAGCTTATAGGTCCGGCTGGAATCATAACCGCCCATGGCGTTGGTGTGGGCCTGCTTCAGGTTGTCATTTGCCTGCTCCCGAACCTCGATACGCCGGTCATGCTCAGAGGTGAAGTAGTCCATATCCTTCATCCACACGGAGGGCTTATTGCTGCTGTGCTTGCCGAGGTAAACGCTGTTGGTCTTGCCGTCCCACTGGACGGTCTTGCCCACGGCCTCGCCCACGGCGCGGACGGGCAGATAGGTGGTGCCGTTATACACGAACACCTCCACCGGGTTGCCGTTGGCGTCCCGGGGGTCCAGCTTCTGGTCGTCGATGTAGATGTTCACGCCGGTGAAGACCTTGATGGTCTTCTGCGCGAGGGCGGCGAACGTCGGGGACACCATGGACGCCACCAGCGCCGCGCACAGCAGTCCCGAGAAGAAATACGCGAATTTTTGCTTGCGATGCATACAGATTCTCCCTTCCAATTCTTTCTTGCCTTCTGGATTGGCTCATCTGCCATTATTATGCCAGATGTAAGATATTATGTCAAGGCAAATCTGAAAAATACCTTAAAATCATACCCGGGGCCGTCCCGGCCGCCCGAAAACCGCGCCTATGGTAAAATGTCCCCATCACCTACCAAAGGAAGGGACAGTTACCATGAAGAAAAAAGTCACGCTCCGCCCGAAACAGGTCACGCTGCGGCCCTTTGAGCAGACCCTCCCGGCCACGTTCCCCACCGGAGCGCCGAAACCCGCCGCCCTGACCCGGACGGCCACGCTGAAGGACTGGCTCCGCCACTGGCTGGACGACGTGGTGGCCCCGGAGCGGGAGCCCACCACGTATTACAGCTACGCCAACATCGTCAACGCCCACCTCATCCCGGCGCTGGGCCGGGTGCGCATCTGCGACCTGACGCCCCAGCTCATCGAGAGCTACTACGCGTGGGTGATGCGGAGCAAAAACCTCGCCAGCAACACCGTGCGCAAGCACCACGTGCTGCTCCACTCCGCCCTGAAGCTGGCCTACCGGCAGGGGATCCTCGACTCCAACCCCGTGGACCGGGTGGAGCCGCCCAAGCTCACCCCGGCCCGGCAGACCTTCTACAACGCGGAGCAGCTGGCCCGGCTGCTGGATTTGTCCGAGGGTACGGCGCTGGAGCTGCCCGTCAAGCTGGCGGGCTATCTGGGCCTGCGCCGCAGCGAGATCGTGGGCCTGCGCTGGTGCGACGTGGACCTTGCCCGGGGGACGGTGTCCATCCGCTCGGTGCGGACGGCGGCGGGCCACCGGGTGGTATGCAAGGCCCCGAAAACCGCCGGTTCCATGCGCACGCTGGACATTTCCTGCGTCACCGACCTCACCGCCCTGCTGGAGCGGCAGCTCGCGGCCCACCGGGTCCTCATGGCGGAGCGCCGTCTGCCGTGGCGGGAGGACCTCTGCGTGGCCACCGACCCCGAGGGCCGCCCGTGGCACCCCAACCGGCTGACGCTGCTGTTTTCCCAGTTCATCGCCGCCCGCGGCCTGCCGAAGGTGACGCTCCACGGCCTGCGGCACACCTTCGCCAGCGTGGCCAACGACGCCCGGGTGCCCATGTACCAGATCAGCAAGACCCTCGGCCACAGCGACCCCGCCATCACCGCCCGCATCTACACCCACGTGTTCGACCAGACCCACGGCGAGGTGCTGTCCGCCGTTATCCGGGCCATTCCCGGGCGGTAAGGGCAGTGCAACCCGTGCAACGGGGAAAAATCGCCGAAGGATTGCACCGGAACGTACAACGCGGCAAAACTTTAACCCCCTTCGTTGAAGGGGGTTAAAAAATGTCGACTAACAAATCTGAACACTTGCAGCTCCACCTGTGGGAGCCGGGAGACAGCGTCCTGCGGACGGAATTCAACGAGAACTGGGAGAAGATCGACGGGGAGACGGCGCAGATCCGTGCCGACTCCATCATGACCCGGCTGGGCCAGTACAAAAACACCTCAGCCGCGGTCAACGCCGTTTTCGACCTGAGCGGGGTGGACATGTCCAAATTCTACAAGCTGGAACTTCTCATCACCGGCGTCACCGCCGGAGACGCCAGCCTTTGGCTCCGAGTCAACAGGGACAGCGGCTCCGGCCGCTACGTGGATTCCGACGGTACCACCCAAGACCGGTTCTATTTCGCCTACATGGACGCCGCCATCCCGGTGGCGGACATTACGGTGACGCTCTCCAACGGCCCGGGCCGCATCTATCTGGGGTCGAGCTACTCCACTTATCAGACCGCGTCGTCCCGGCCCTCCGGCGGCGGCAGTCTGTCCGCGTACAGCGGGTGCGCCCTGTCCGGCCTGACGTCCGTCGCCGTTCAGGCCACAAAAAACCTGAACAAGGGCATTGAAATGATCCTGTACGGCTATCGAAAGTAAGAAAAAGGCCCCCGGCGTAAGCCGGGGGCCTTTTTTGTCCGTTTTCAGCAGGTGACCTGAATCAGTTCTTGGTGATGTTGGTCACGGAGATGGTCTGAGCATAGGACAGAACATCGGAAGCCAGAACCTCATAGGTGAAGGTCAGGGCGTTGGTGTTGTTGCCCTTGGCGGTCAGAACGCGGCCGTTGCTCAGGGTCAGAGTGTAGGTGTTGTTGCTGGCAAAGGTGCTGTTGCTGTGGTGAGCGGTCAGAGTGACCTTGGAGCCCACAGTGTAGGTCGTAGCGGCAACAGCGTCAGTGCTGATGACAACGGTGGAATCGAGGAAGTTGACCTTATCCACGTTGCTGTTGGCCAGGAAGGTCAGGTTAGCGACCTTGGCCTCGGTGACGTAAGCGGACTGGACCAGGTTCAGAGTACCGGCCTTCTTGTAGGTCAGGTAGATGCCCTTGGTGCTCAGGTCGCCGTCGAAGCTGCCCACAACGGGGGTCACGCCGGTGACGTTGTAGACCTTGGAAGTGGCGGTCACAACGCGGTCGGTGCTCAGGCCGTCAGCGGTCAGGTAAGCGCCAGCCAGATAGGTGACCTCGAGGTTGGCGTCGATCTCGGTCAGAGCCTCAGTCTTGGTGATCTCGTGGGTGGTCAGGGTGCCGCTGTTGTTGGTCATCACGGCCAGATCGCCGGTGAAGTCAACGTAGAACAGCTTGTCGGTGGCCTGAACCAGCAGGTTCACCAGAGAGACGTCCTTGGTCTGGATGGACTGAGCGGCGACGCCGTCAACAGTCACGTTCAGAACGGTGTAGATCTGAGTGTTGGGATCGTAGTTGTAGCCGGCGTTCTGGACATAGATCAGCTTGCCGGAGGGCTGAGAAGCGGGGTTACCCACGATATACACATAAGCGGCATAGCCGGTAGCGGTGTTGACAACGTAGGAAACGGGCACGCCCTTGAAGCTGTTGATGGTGTTGAAGCCGGTGTAAGCGGTGAAGCTCTGGCCGTTGAACACCAGATACTGAGTGGAGCTGTTGGTCAGGATGGTGGTATCCTTGTTGTTCAGCTTGCCGGTGATGTAGGACAGCTTGCCCTCAACAGTGGCGCCGGTCAGCTTGCTGGTGACGGTCAGAGCCAGCTTGCCGTTGGCCAGAGTGGTGACCTCATACAGATCGTTGGCGATCATGCTGGCGGCAGCGTTGTTGGCGGAATAGGGGGAGACGAAGATCAGCTTGGTCTTGCCGTTGGTGTAACGGTAGCCGGCCTGATTGATGGTAGTAGTATTGTTGCCCTCGACGACGTTGCTGCCCACATAGGTGGTGGTGTAGCCGTCGATGGAAGCGATCTGAGCGCTGTAGGAGTTGCCGTCCATGCCGACCATGGTGGCGTAGCAGCTGCCCGCGCCGCCGTTCTGGCCGTCATTGTACCACCAGATGTTGCTGATCACAGCGTAAGCCTTGGCGGTCTTGATGATGGCGGAGCCGATCAGGTTGCCGTAGCTGTCGAAGTACCAGGTGTGGTCGGTGGTGTTCTTCTGAGCCTCGTCGAGGTAGAAGGTGTTGGCGTCGTTGTAGGTGGTGCCGGCCACAGTGTGCTGGTTGGTGTTGTACCAGATGGTGGTCTGGGCGCCGGAGATGGAGTTGGCGGTGCCGAGGACCTCAGCATACTTGTTGGCGTTGGTGGCGACTTTGCTGCTGGTGGCGTTGACGGTCACGGCGTTGAGCAGGATCATATCGCCCACGTTGTAGGTGAAGTTCTCCTTGCCGCCGTTGATGACATAGCCCCGGGTGACAACGTTGGAGGACGCGCTGTTGGTCTTGGCGTCATACACGGTCAGGGTCATGGAAGCCTGAGTGATCAGGTGGCCGGCGGTGTCGAACTTGGCGGCAGTCACGTTGGTGACCTGAGCCAGATAGGTGTCGATCATGACGATGCGGTCAGCATAGACCTCGGTCAGACGGCCCTGAGCGCCCACGTTGGTGACGGTGTCAACAGCGTTGACGTAGGTGGCGGTCTTGTTGACGGCGCCGTTCACATAGGTGGTAACAGCGTGCTCACCATTGTTGGTGAAACCAAGATTGGCGGCAATGTTGCACTCCTTGGTAGCGGCCTGATAGGTGGCAATGGGAGTCTCGGCGATGGTGGCGACCACGGTAGCGGTCTTAGCCAGATGATTGGTGTTGTTGGTCTTGTCGGTGTACCAGTAGTAGCCGGGACGGCCCCACTCATCCAGATCCTGACGGACGGTCTGCTTCAGGCCGAAGGTCTTGAGACCCAGAGTCTGAGCGGTCACGCGGGTGGAAACGGTGCCGTTGACCAGATCAATGGCGGCGATGGTGGTGACGGGCTGATAGCCGAAGGCGGTGGTGTACTTCACGATGGGCGCGAAGATCAGAGTGCGGAACAGCAGCTCAGCCACGGTCTCACGGGTAGCAGCGGTGCCCAGAGTGCCGGCGTTCACGGTGTCGGTGATGCCCAGCTCCTTGGCGGTGGAAGCGACCTTGACCTGCCAGCCGTTGCCGGTGAACTCGCCGTTCACGTCATAGCCGACGGCGCGCAGGATCATGGCCAGAGCCTGATAACCGGTGACGGTAGCGGTGGGCAGGAAGTTGCCCTTGCCGTCGCCCTTAATCAGCTCGGCGTTGGCGCAGTAGCCAACGTAGCCGGCGTACCAGGCGGTGGACTTCACGTCCTTGAACTTGGCGTAGTCAGCATAGATGCCGACCTGAGTGTCCTTCACATCGCCAGTAGCAATGCGATAGATGATGGCGGCCACTTCAGCGCGAGTGATGCTCTGCTTCGGGCTGAAGGTAGCGCCGGTGCCGGTGCCCTTGAACACGCCCAGACCGGACAGGACCTCAACAGCCTCGTTGTAGTCGGCGTTGATGTCCTTGCTGTCGGTGAAGGCAGCGTTGGCAACGGTCATAACGGACAGGGTCATGACCAGAGCCAGGGCCAGCGCGAGAATCTTCTTCAGATTTCTCATGTTGGTTTACCTCCTAAATGGATTGTTTTCTGGGAACTCCCTCTCGGTTATCCCCTTATTTGACAGGCCCGGAGGGGCCAAATCAACCAATTGCTGGTAATTTTACCCCCGCCCCACATAAGCTGTCCCCTTGCGGGGGAGGCGTGCGCGGGGGCAATTACCACCTATTGCATGATAGACTATAACACCCTGTCCACCCCCCGTCAACGGGTTTGGGACTTTTGTAACACAACTGTAATAAACCCTGTCACAAAGGGATTTTTGTATATTTTCGCCCACTCATGCAGGAATAGTTGCCCGTTTTCGTGCATCCACAATATCTTGTGGATATTTATGCTCTTCCGGACCTTCCGCAGAGTTAGACGGACGACCCGCGGAAAAGTTCCCGCCCGGCGCGTAAAATTCCGCGGGATTTTTTGAAAAAAACACCGCCCCGGGACGGGGCTCCCGGGGCGGATTTCGGTGGGTTGTACGATTCAGAGGATGTCCATGGCGGCGCAGAAGCCCTCGTAGGTGGCCTGCTTGACCTGCCGGGCGCGGACGCAGTCGCCCACGGCCACAAACCAGTCGCAGGCGCCCCGCAGGGCGTCCACCGCGGCGGTGTTGGCCCGCTGGCCCACGGCGTAGAGGACGGTGTCCGCCTCTACAAAGTGCTCGTTTCCGTCGGGATCGAGGAATTTCACGCCGTTTTCGGTGATTTCCGTGACCTTGACGGAGCAGTCCCACGTCATGGTCTTTTTCATCCGGGGTAGCAGCGCCCGGCGGTGGGAGTCGTTGGCGTCCATGGCCACGTCCTCCCGCACTTCGAGGACGTGGACCTGATGGCCGGTGTCGGCCAGCCAGTAGCCGGTCTCGCAGCCGATCAGGCCGCCGCCGATCATGACCACCCGCTTGCCCACCTGCTCCGGCTTGTCGTAGCAGAACAGGGCGTGGTGGGCGTGCTCGATGCCCGCGATGGGGGGCTTGGCCGGGGAGGAGCCGACGGCGCAGATGACGGCGTCGGGCTGCATTTTCTGGATGTACGCCTTGTCGGCGGTGGTGCCCAGCTGGAACTTCACACCCAGCCGCTTGCAGCGGGCGATGAGGCAGTCCCGGAACCGACGGAGGGACTCCTTGTGTTCATCCACGTCGGTGAACCACAGCAGGCCGCCCAGCTGTTTGCAGGCTTCCACGAGGATCACGTCGTGGCCCCGCTCCGCAGCGGTGGCGGCGGCGTACAGACCGGCGGGGCCGCCGCCGATGACCATCACCCGGCGCTTTCCGGCGGGACGGGGGGCCTGCCGCCAGCGCAGCTCCCGCTGGCCCCACGGGTTGACGGCGCAGTGCCACAGCTCGGGGATGGGGCGCTTGTTGGGGTCGGGGGCCAGCGGATTGAAGCAGGAGCACCGCAGGCAGGGGGCGATCTCGTCCTCCCGGCCCAGCAGGGTCTTGTTCACGAAGGCGGGGTCGGCAAACTGCTGGCGGCCCATGGCCACGAAGTCGCACTTGCCGGAGGCGATGGCGTCCTCGATCTGATCGGGGCCGTTGAAGCCGCCCACCGCCACCACGGGGACATGGACGTTCTTCTTGATGGCCTCGGCCAGATCCAGATTGCAGCCGTGGGCGTCAAACATGGAGGAAAACGCCTTGGTCTCCACGTGGGAGTGGTACACGCCGGAGGTGACGTGGATGAGGTCCACATAGTCCTGAATGATTTTTGCAAACTCAACGCCGTCGCCCAGCGTCATGCCGCCCTCGATGCGCTCGGAGCCGGACATGCGGTACTCAATGAGGAAGTCGTCGCCGCACACCTCTTTGATTTTCTTGCACACCATGATGGGGAAGCGGGCGCGGTTCTCCATGGAGCCGCCGTACTCGTCGGTGCGGTGGTTGAACAGCGGGGAGATGAACTGGTTGAGCAGCCAGCCGTGGCCGCCGTGGAGGTTCACCATCTGGAAACCCAGCGCCTTGCAGTTCCACGCGGCTTCCGCCCACTGGGCGGCGGTCTTTTCCATCATCTCCACCGTCATTTCCTCCACCTGCACGCCGTCCTCACGGATAAAGGAGGAGGGGCCGATGGGATTCTTGTGGCCGGGGATGGTGTCGGGGTGATTCATGGCGCCCACGTGGTTGAGCTGGATGGACGCCACCGCCCCGTGGGCCTTAATGGCTTCGGTCAGCGTCATGATGGACTCCATGTGGTGGGTGGTCATGGGGTTGGCCCAGACGTTCAGTCCGTGCTCGTGCCGCCACGCATACTCGTGGTCGATGAAGGACTCGGTGACGGTGACGACAGCGAAGCCGCCCCGGGACTTGGTCTCATAAACGTCGATTCCCTCGTCGGTGGGGGAGCCGGTGATGGGGTCCACGATGCGGTTGGTGGTGATGGGGGACGCGATCACCCGGTTTTTGAAGGTCACGCCCTTGATGGTCATGGGGGCGAACATGTGAGGATACTTGCTGCAGCCCAAAAAAAATCATTCCTTCCTTATAATGTTCCGGCAGTGCTTTTGTTCTGATGTCAGCGTACCACAAATGCGCGCGTCTGTGAAGTACGCACATCAAGGTAAGTGTCCCCGCTCACCGCTTCTGAGGGGACTCCATGAAGGTCTCATCCGGCTCCCGGTGGCCGTGCCACATCTCGCCCAGCGGGTCGATGGGCAGGCCCCGGCGGTGCATTTCCCGCCAGCCCCAGTCGTACAGCTCGTCCAGCAGAGAGCACAGCTCCCGGCCCACGTCGGTGAGGTGGTATTCCACCCGGGGCGGCGTCTCGGGGTACACCGTCCGGGTGATGATGCCGTCCTCCTCCAGCTCCCGCAGGTTCTGAGTCAGCACCTTTTCCGTGATGGGGAGCTGACGGGTGAACCGGGAGAACCGGGTGCAGTCGTTGTCAAACTGGATGGCGTGGATGAGCCGGGGCTTCCAGCGGCTGAAAAACACCCGGCGGCAGTAGTCGTAGCAGTCCTCGCCGAAGGGAAAGGTCTGACCGTCCCAGAGGTCCTTGGTTTCGTCCATGGGCGCACCCCCTTTTTGTTGCAGGATAACACATTTTCGCCCCGTCCGCAAGGGTGCGCGGCGGCGGGCGAAATGTCTGCAATGGATTTCCCGGGAAAAGGTCTCGCCCCGCCGCGCAAAAAAGCGCCCGGCCATCGGCCGGGCGCTTCCTTATGCATTTTGCTGCGTATTACACCAGCTGGATGATCGCCATCTCAGCCGCGTCGCCGCGGCGGGGGCCCATCTTCAGCACCCGGGTGTAGCCGCCGTTGCGGTCGGCATACTTGGGGCCGATCTGGTCAAACAGCTTCTTGGCCACGTCTTCCTTGGTGACGAAAGACAGGACCTGACGGTAAGCAGCCAGATCGTTCTTCTTGGCCAGAGTGATCATCTTCTCGGCCACGGGAGCGACCTCCTTCGCGCGGGCGTAGGTGGTCTTGATCTGACCATTCTCCAGCAGATAAGTGGTCATGGCGCGCAGCATGGCGCGGCGCTGGTCGCTGGTCTTGCCCAGCTTACGGTTGGTAGCCATGTTAAACTCTCCTTCGACCTCGCGGGGCGAGATCTTCTAAATTCGTTCTGGCGTTTTTCTGCCCGGGGCGGAACGTTACATACCCCCGGACTGCCCGGCGCGGGCGTTTCCGCGCCTTGTTGCTCTCATACTGCGCCAGCCTGTGCCGGCTTGCGGCATTTAAGCGTTGCTGTTGTCGTCGCTGGCCAGGGACAGGCCCATCATCGCCAGCTTGTTGATGACCTCTTCCAGGGACTTGCGGCCCAGGTTGCGGACCTTCATCATCTCGTCCTC
>CAKUKL010000010.1 GCA_934662925.1 uncultured Oscillospiraceae bacterium
CTCGGGCACGCTGGCCCTTTATCTGGGCACCGGGAAGATCATCGACGCCCGCTACCCCGCGGACTTTGAGATCGAGGTCCGGTATGAGGACGGCGGGGAGGATCCCTTTGACGGCGCGGCCCTCATGGCGGGGACAAGGGACTTCCTGACGGAGCAGGGAGCCGGGGTGACGGCGGAGCGGACTGTTACCTACCTGAACTTCAGCATCACGTGGGACGAGATCTCCGGCGGCTGGATGGTGCAGGAGGAGACCAGCCGCACCGCAAGCCGCACCGCCTATTTCATCACCGCCGCGGGCTATGCCGCCTTCACCGGCAGGGAGGCCCCCGTCCTTGCCGACGGACAGGCGGCGGTGTGCGGAGAGGGCATGTCCGCCGGGCTGCTGACCCTCCGGACGCCGGAGGGGGAACAGCTATCCTTCGACGTGACTGAGACCCTCCCCGAGGTGGAGTATTTCGTCAGCACCTTCGACAATTTCTCTACGGTGTGCTTCGTCCTGCCCGACGACGCGGCGCTGGCGCGGGTGTACGACTTCCAGTTTCCCGTCATGGCGCGGGACTACCGCTTCGTGGCCCTGCTGGATCTGGACTGCCCGAAGGAGCAGGCGCTGGGGCTGGTGGACGGCTGGTACGACGCTCTCCTGCGGGAAGGCTCCGCCGGCTTCGGCAGCTGGGACTCCGCGTCCGCCAGCGCCCGGGCGGAGATGGAGGTGGAGGGCTACGCCATGGCCGGGGGCTTCCTGTTCCTGGGCATTCTGCTGGGGAGCATCTTCCTGCTGGCCACGGCCCTTATCCTTTATTATAAGCAGGTGTCCGAGGGCTACGAGGACCGGGGCCGGTTCGAGATCATGCGCAAGGTGGGCCTGAGCCAGCGGGAGGTCCGCGCCTCCATCCGCAGTCAGGTGCTGCTGGTGTTTTTCCTGCCCATCGCGGCGGCCGCCGTCCACATCCTCTTTGACTTCAACATGGTGGTGAAGCTCCTGTCCCTGCTGTCGGTGCGCAGCGTGGGCCTCATCGCCGCCTGCACCGGCGGCACGCTGCTGGTCTTTCTGGCGGTGTACGCCCTGATGTACCTGCTCACCGCCCGGACGTATTACAAGATCGTCCGCTGACGCAATTTCATAGGAAATGCCAAAGGCCCGGGGGAAAGCTCCTCCGGGCTTTTGACACTTTGTGAATAACTTTCGGATTTCCGCTTGACAGAAAAGATTCAGACCTTTACAATAGAAGCGGATAATTTTGAGGGACCGGGTGGATTTTCGCCTGTTTGAGCGATCTAAGCGCCGTTTGACGCGTTTTCATATATTTTTTATCACGCAATATATGACAATATGACACTCAGATACCGCGCCCATGTGGCGGGGCGGTTTTTCAGTTATCGCGGTGTGCCGTTTTGGCGCATCGCGTCTTATTTTTGAGTTTGAGAGAGAAAAACCACAAACAGGAGGTGTGGAAACCAACATGATGTCAATTGTCTTAGCTGTGATCCTGATCGTTGTCGCGCTGGCTCTGGGCCTTGTCTTCGGCGCGCTCTTCGGCTGGCAGCGCCGCAAGGCGACAGCTGAGCGGGAGATCGGCTCCGCCGAGGAGGAGGGCCGCCGCATCCTGAACGAGGCCATCAAAAACGCCGAGAACAAGAAGCGCGAGGCCACCGTAGAGGCCAAGGAGATCATCCTCAAGGAGCGCACGGAGTTCGAGAAGGAGGTCAAGGACCGCCGCAGCGAGCTGTCCCGTCAGGAGAACCGCCTGAACCAGAAGGAAGAAAATCTGGACCGCAAGACGGAAAATCTGGAGAAGAAGGAAGATCAGGTTTCCGCCCGGCTCGCCGAGCTGGACGCGGAGAAGGAGGAGCTGGACGAGGTCAAGCGCAGCCAGCTCGAGGTGCTGGAGCGCATTTCCGGCCTGACCACCGAGGAAGCCAAGCGCTACCTCATCGACCAGCTGGCCGACGAGGTCACTCACGAGGAGGCCGTGAAGCTCAAGGAGATCCAGGCCCGCTTCAAGGAGGAGGCCGACACCTACGCCCGGGAGCAGATCGCGCTGGCTATCCAGCGCTGCGCCGCCGACCACGTGGCCGAGGCCACCGTGTCCGTGGTGCCCCTGCCCAACGACGAGATGAAGGGCCGCATCATCGGCCGCGAGGGCCGCAACATCCGCACGCTGGAGACCATGACCGGCGTGGACCTCATCATCGACGATACCCCCGAGGCCATCACCGTGTCCTGCTTCGACCCCGTCCGCCGGGAGATCGCCCGGCTGGCGCTGGAGAAGCTCATCCTCGACGGCCGCATCCATCCCACCCGCATCGAGGAGATGGTGGAGAAGGCCAAGCGCGAGGTGGACGCCACCATCAAGGCCGAGGGCGAACGCGCCGTGTTCGAGACCAACGTCCACGGCCTGAACCCCGAGCTGGTCAAGCTGCTGGGCCGCCAGCACTACCGCACCAGCTACGGCCAGAACGTGCTGAACCACTCCATCGAGGTGTCCCATCTGGCGGGCCTGCTGGCCGCCGAGATCGGCGCCGACGTGACGCTGGCCAAGCGGGCCGGCCTGCTCCACGATCTGGGCAAGTCCATCGACCACGAGGTGGAGGGCTCCCACGTGCAGATCGGCGTGGAGCTGGCCCGGAAGTACAAGGAGAGCGAGGAAGTCGTCCACGCCATCGAGGCCCACCACGGCGACGTGGAGGCGAAGACCATCGTGGCCTGCCTCGTTCAGGCGGCGGACGCCATTTCCGCCGCCCGCCCCGGCGCCCGGAAGGAAAACGTGGAGTATTATATCAAGCGTCTGGAGAAGCTGGAGGAGCTCACCTCTTCCTTCCCCGGCGTGGACAAGGCCTACGCCATTCAGGCCGGCCGCGAGGTGCGCATCATGGTCAAGCCCGAGGAGGTCTCCGAGGACCGCATGGTGCTCCTTGCCCGGGAGATCGCCAAGAAGATCGAGGACGAGCTGGAGTACCCCGGCCAGATCAAGGTCAACCTCGTCCGGGAGACCAAGGCCATCGAGTACGCGAAGTAAAAACCGCCGGAGGGCGGATGAAGAGCGGCATAACGTCGGTTGTGCCGCTCTTTTATGTCCGAAAGCGATCACAGACCGGCAAGATTTTGGCAGAAAACGCATAAGCTGAGCCGTTTCGGCGATTGCCATTCCCCTATAAATGTGCTATGATATAATGCGCCGTGCGAAAGCGGCAAAGAATCATCATCAGAAGAGGAAGTTTTTATGGATACCTTCAAACGCCCGGAGCTGAGCGACCGCCAGTGGGTGGTCGACCTGCTTGCCAAAGAGGGCAGCCGGGCCTGTGAACACAATTTCGCGAGCATTTACCTCTGGGCCACCGCCTATCCCCAGAAGATCGCCCGGGTGGGCGACCGCCTGCTGGTGGAGATGATGGGCGGCCCCGGCCTGAGCCACCTGTTTCCCATGGGTGCCGGCCCCCTCGCCCCGGCGCTGGATGTGGCCAAGGCGGACGCCGAGGCCCACGGTACGCCCTTCACCCTCATCTGCCTGACGGCGGAGCAGAAGGCCCAGCTGGAGGCGGAGTTCCCCGGCCGGTTCGTCTTTCAGGAGGACAGGGACGGCTTTGACTACATCTATACCATCGACAAGCTGGCCGACCTGTCCGGCAAAAAGCTCCACGCAAAGCGCAACCATATCAGCCGCTTCTGCGACCAGTTCCCCGACTGGATGTTCGAACCCATTGGCCCGGACAACATCGCCGACTGTCTCGACATGGAAGAGAAGTGGTATGCCGAGCAGGTGGCCGACGACCGGGCGGATGCCAATCTGGGCCACGAGAAGGACGCGGTGGAGACCGCCCTGCGCCATATGGACGAGCTGGGCGTGACCGGCGGCCTGATCCGGGCGGAGGGCCGGGTGCTGGCTTTCTCCATGGGCAGCATGACCACTACGGACTGCTACAATGTGCACTTTGAGAAAGCCTACGGCGAAATTCAGGGCGCCTACGCCGTCATCAACCGGGAGATGGCCCGGTGGGTGCGCTCCACCCACCCGGAGGTGACCTATTTCAACCGGGAGGACGACATGGGCCTTGAGGGCCTGCGGAAGGCGAAGCTGTCCTACTATCCGGATATCCTGCTGGAGAAGTTCAGCGCCAGAGAAGCATAAGAAAAAGGGCGGCATAGCCGCCTTTTTTTCTGCCCGGACTGCCACGGATCCGCCGGGGGCATGGACCTTACAGCATTGCGGTCACCATAATTCGAACAATTCATATAAGAATAACGTATTTACTTTAAGAAAACTGTACGATATAATGAAGAGCCGGAGGAAATCCTTATGATCGAATTACGCAGAGCCAGATCCGGAGAGGAAGCGGCGGTGGCCGCCCTCTGGAATCAGGTGTTCGGAGACGACGAGTCTTTTCTGGCGGACTTTTACCGCCTGTGCGTGCCCTATGACCGCATTCTGGTGCTGGTGGAGGACGGCGTGCTGCGCACCATTCTGTGTGCGCCGCTGATGACCTTCCGCTTTCCCAACGGGAAGAGCCTGAAGAGCGGCTACATGTACGCCCTCGCCAGCGACCCGGCCATCCGGGAGCGGGGCTTCGGGCGGCAGATGATGCGCTACGGCGAAACTTATTTAAAAGGAGAGGGCGCGGACTGCGCCATTCTTGTTCCGGCGGAGCCGTCGCTGTTCCGCTTTTTCGACAGCCTTGACTATGTCCCGGCTTTTGCCCACATCCGGCGGGAATTTTCCCGGGATGAGGTGACGGCGATCGCTGAAGGAGCCGTCCCCGCTGCCCCGGCGGAGTACAATGCCATCCGCCGCCGCTGGCTGGAGGGTAGGTGCTATGCCGACTGCGGCGATGAGCTGGTGGAATTCCAGCAGTTTCTGTCCCGCGCCGCCGGCGGCGATATCTACTCACTGGCCCTGTCCGGCGGAGCGGGCTGCGCCGCGGTGGAGATGGACGGGGACACTGCCATGGTCAAGGAACTTCTGTGCGAGAGCGCCGACGTGGCCGCCGCCCTCGGGATGCTGGCCGCCCGGCACCCGGCGGAGCGTTACGTGGTCCGCCGCCCCGTCTGGTACGGCGAGTCCGGCGAGCGGGTGCTGTGGAGCGCGGTGCGCTGGCTGTACGACCGTCCGTCGCCATGGTGCCCGGAGGGCACCGACGGCTATCTGGGGCTGGCTTTTGACTGACAGATGCGTCAGGGAACTGGGAAAATACAGAAGCATCGACAAAATATTCACGATCGTATCGCGGGTTTTTGTTGCTTTTTTAACAAGCCTGCGTTATAATACGATATGATTTCCGGGGGGACGCGGCGGATTGCAGACCGGCGCGGCTCAAGGGAAAACAAGCAAAAAGGGGGAATAGCTTTGAGCGGAGGCAAAGTATTCATCGAGCTCAAAGACATCGTGAAGATCTTCCCCGGCGTCCGGGCGCTGGATGGCGTCTCATTCGATATCCGCGAGGGCGAGGTACACTCGCTGTGCGGTGAGAACGGCGCGGGAAAATCGACACTGATCAAGGTCATGACCGGCGCCCACGAGCGGGACGGCGGCGATTACCTGATCGACGGACAGTCTGTGAGCTTCAAGTCCACCACCGAAGGCATTGCCAAGGGTGTTTCCTGTGTGTATCAGGAACTGTCCATCGCGCCCCAGCTGGACGTGGCAAAGAACCTGTTCATCGGCAACCTGCCCATGAAGGGCGGTCTGGTGGACCACAAGACGCTGTATAAGCGGGCCGCCGAGATCCTCGCCGAGCTGGATATGCACATCTCGCCCAAGACCATCGCGGGCGACCTGTCCGTGGGCCAGCAGCAGATGATCGAGATCGGCCGCGCGCTGACCCGCAACGCCCGGCTCATCATCATGGACGAGCCGACCTCCTCTCTGTCCGAGGCGGAGACGGAGACCCTGTTCCAGATCATCCGGAAGCTGGTGGCGAAGAACATCGCCGTGGTGTACATCAGCCACAAGCTGGACGAGGTCATGGAGCTGTCCGACCGGATCACCGTCATCCGGGACGGCAAGAACATCATCAGCAAGGACAAGGACCAGTTCACGCAGGAAGAGCTCATCGCCAACATGATCGGCCGCCCGCTGGAGAACCTGTACCTCAAGGAGCCGGCGGAGATTACCGACACCATGCTGGAGGTCAAGGGCCTGACCCGCAAGGGCGTGTTCGAGGACATCTCCTTCTCCGTCCGCAAGGGCGAGGTCGTGGGCTTCTTCGGTCTGGTGGGCGCCGGCCGCTCCGAGATCATGCGCGCCATATTCGGCGTGGATAAGTACGACGCCGGCGAGGTGGTGCTGGACGGCAAGAAGCTCCGCGGGGGCGACCCCGCCGCCGCCATCGACGCGGGCATCGGCTTCTGCACCGAGGACCGGAAGAAGGAAGGTCTGGCACTGCGGCTGTCCATCCTGCTGAACATGACGCTGGTACGTCTGCCCTTCCTGTCCAAGGTCGGCGTCATCAACCGGGCCGCGCAGCGCTCCGCCGCCGACGAGTACATGAAGTCCATCTCCATCAAGGCCCCGTCCGTCACCCAGCTGGTGGGCAACCTGTCCGGCGGCAACCAGCAGAAGGTGGTCGTGGCCAAGTGGCTGATGATGGACCCCAAGGTCCTCATCGTGGACGAACCCACCCGCGGCATCGACGTGGGCTCCAAGTCCGAGATCTACGGCCTGCTGTCCGACCTTGCCAAGCAGGGCATGGCCATCATCGTCGTCTCCTCCGAGATCGAGGAGATCATGGGCGTGTGCGACAGCGTCATCACCATTTACGAAGGCAAAAAGACCGCGCAGCTGGACATCAATGACCAGCTGACCCGCGAGCAGGTGCTCGCCTGTGCTCTGGGCAGCACCATAAACGATTCGGCAGTCGCCGGAAAGGAGGGGGCTGCACAATGAGTGAGAAAAAGAACAGCGGACTGGGCGCTGAAAGCGTCGTGGCGAAGGATCCCCGCTCCGTATGGACCAAATTCATGAGTCTCAACGGAAGCTCCATCCTGCTGGCCACCATTGCGGCGTTCATCCTCTTTGAGATCATTCTTCAGGTGAGAAACCCGGGTTCCGGCGGTCTGCTCTTCATGACCCCGTCCAACCTGATGGGCATCGTCCGTCAGCAGGTCTACATCGGCGTCATCGCCTTCGGCCTGACGCTGGTCATGCTCACCTGCAACATCGACCTGTCCGTGGGCAACATGCTGACCTTCCTGTGCTGCATCTGCGCCAAGGTCATGATGGCCACCGACAATCTGGCCCTCACGCTGCTGGCCACGCTGGGTCTCGGCGTCCTGTGCGGCGTCTTCAACGGCGTGCTGGTCAGCTATGTGAAGCTCAACAGCTTCATTACGACGCTGGGCTCCAGCTCCATCTTCAGCGCGCTGGCCCTGATGGTGTCCGCGGGCACCATTCTGGTCATCCCCGATAACTGCAGCGCCGCCTTCCGGGCGATGGGCAAGTCTTCCATCGGCCCCATCCACATCCTCATCGTGTGGTTCGTGCTGGTGGCCGTCATTCTGGGTCTGCTCCTGAGCCGCACCGTCTACGGCCAGCAGCTGTACGCCATCGGCGCCAATCCCATCGCCGCCCGCTTTTCCGGCATCCGGTACAAGCGGAATATCACCATCGCCTACATCATCACCGGCCTGTGCGTGGCGCTGGCCGCGGTGATCATGATGGCTAACTCCCTCAGCTCCAACCCGCAGTCCGGCTCCAGCAAGGAAATGGAAGTCATCCTCTGTGTCGTGCTGGGCGGCGTGGCCGTCAACGGCGGCAAGGGCTCCGTCTGGGGCACCGTCATCGGCATCCTGTTCTACGGCGTCCTGTCCGCCGGCTTCACCAGTCTGCGTATGCCCATCCACCTCCAGTGGGCGGTCATGGGCCTGATCATGCTGGTGGCCCTGTCTCTGGATGTCCTGAAAGGAAAGGGGGTCAAACTGTGGAAGAGAAAGTAATGGCCTCCAAGGCTCAGAAAAACAAGCAGATGGTCCGGCTGGTCAAGGACAATAACTCCATCATCATTCTGGTGGTCCTTCTGCTGGCGGCCTTCATCGGCGTCAGCGGCTTCGGAAAAGGCTTTTACAACGTGGTGAACTACGTCGCCATGTACGGTCCCGTGTGCGTGGGTCTCGGCCTTGTGATGATCACCGGCAATATCGACCTGTCTGCCGGTTTTCAGGCCGGCCTGTCCGGCGTCACCTCTGTTATCGTGTTCAATGCGGTGTACGCCGCCACCGGCGGCAACTCCGTGGCCGCTCTGGTGGTGAGCATCGTCGGCGCGCTGGTCACCGGCGCCGTCACCGGCATCATCAACGGCTTCGTGGTGGCCAAGATTGGCGTCTCCCCGCTGATCGCCACCATCGCCTCCAACTTCGCTTATAAGGGCATCGTGTTTTACTTTGCCAACAGCGCCTTCAAGCCGGAGGACGCCGATATCATCAAGCTCATGGCCAAGACCCGCATCGGCGGCCTGAAATGGCTGACGCCCTCGTTCATCGTGTTTGCGCTTATCGTGGTGCTGGTCATTCTGTGGATGTACTCCACCCGCTTCGGCAACCGCCTCCACGTGGTGGGCGATAACCCCGAGGCCGCGGCCTTTGCCGGCATCAGCGTGCCCAAGACCGTCTGGGCCACCTACATCCTCAGCGGTGTTCTGGCGGCCGTCAGCGGCTTCGCCATGGTGTCCAACGCGGGCTACGCCATCTACACTCAGGGCAACAGCTTGTCCACCCTGACCATCTCCTGCTGCGTCATCGGCGGCATTAAGATGACCGGCGGCAAGGGCACCGCGTTCCACGTGCTGCTGGGCGTGTTCATCATGCGCGTGATCTCCCAGATCATGACCAGCCTGTACCTGAGCGCCGATATGGTGAACCTCATCACCGGTATTCTGCTCATTCTGGTTTTGATCATCGACCGCTTCACCAGCACCAAGGAAGTGGAGTGAGTCCCGTTCCCATTTTGTCGATCACCCCGGAAGGGGATCGAAATAAGTCCTGCACAATGATTTGAAAGGATGGAAATCAACATGAAGAAGTTCAAAAAGCTCTTTGCCCTTCTGCTCGCCCTGAGCATGGTGTTCGCTCTGGCTGCCTGCTCCAACAACGCCGGCAACGAGTCCAAGGACCCCGACAGCAATGCTTCCCAGCCCGCCGAGAACAACGGCGGCGAGGAGTCCAAGACCCCCGAGGGTAACGGCGGCAATAACGGCGCCATCGACCTGTCCGGCAAGACCATCGGCTACGTGACCATCACCTCCACCGCTCCTTGGGGCGGCCGTGTCGGCACCGAGTTCGAGCGGATGGCCACCGAGTACGGCGCCAAGGTCAACGTTCTGGATGCCCAGACCGTTGCCGACGACGTGACCAACTACTGCATGCAGATGATCGACAACGGCGTTGACGCGCTGGCCGTCTTCGGCGGCGACCCCACCGCCATGGTCGACGTTGCCAAGGCCTGCAAGGACGCTGACATCCCCCTGTTCCTCTGCGCTCTGGACGTGGATGAGGCTGGCCGTGAGTACGCCACCGCCTGCATCGGCCCCGATCAGGAGCAGGCTTTCGTTGACATCGCCAAGTACGTCACCGACGCCAACGGCACCGACACCGGCTGCACCGTGGTGCAGATCTCCGGCGTGCCCTTCCTGAAGGACTATCAGCTCCGTGAGGCTGGCTTCGCTGCCGGCACCAAGGACACCAACTACAACCTGCTGGCTCCCGATTATGCGTTCTCCAGCCGCACCGACGCCAAGAAGGCCATGGAGCAGCACCTCCAGGCCGAGGGCGACAACATCGACATCGTGATGGGCTATGATGACGACCTGACCATGGGCGCCGTGGACGCCATCGACGAGGCCGGCAAGACCGGCACCATCAAGGTGTACTCCTTCACCGGCCAGAACGACGCCATCCAGGCCGTTAAGGACGGCAAGATGGAGCTGACCGTCATGAACCGCGCTGACGACATCGCCGCTGAGACCTGCGTTGCCATCAACGAGTACTTCTCCACCGGCAGCACCGAGTACTATCACTACACTGATCTGGTCTACATCACCGCCGAGAACGTCGACGAGTGGATCGGCAAGGGCGAATTCTAAGCAGAAGCGCGTAGAATAGGCGCGCAGGGGAGCTTGGTCTCCTCCTGCACCTCCGTCACCGACCCTGAACTCCAACCCCCGGGGCGCATCCGCGCCCCGGGGGTTTTCTGCTCTTGTCTGCATAAAAACTGCACAGAATTGTATAAACATTCTCTGAAACCTGAATCAAACCGCCTAAAATGAAGAAAAATCCAAAAAATGCTTGCATTGGCGATGCATACGATGTATAATTCAAACATCAAAAGTCCAAGCGGACGATTTTTTGGATCGAGGAGAATGAATGATATGAAAAACATGAAGAAAGTGCTGGCCCTCGTGCTGGCTCTGGCCATGGCTCTGGCTCTGGCCGCCTGCGGCAGCAAGGATAAGGGCGGCGACGCCGCATTCACCACCGTGGAGTCCGGCAAGCTGCATATGTCCACCAACGCCGCCTTCCCTCCCTATGAGATGATCGCCGACGACGGCAGCTTCGAGGGCATCGACGTCGAGGTGGCCGCCGCCATCGCCGAGAAGCTGGGCCTGGAGCTGGTCGTGGACGACATGGGCTTTGACGCCGCCCTCACCGCCGTGCAGACCGGCAAGAGCGACATCGCCATGGCCGGTATCACCGTGACCGAGGACCGGAAGGAAGTCATGGACTTCTCCGACAGCTACGCCACCGGCATTCAGGTCATCATCGTCAAGGAGGATTCCCCCATTCAGACCGTTGACGATCTGGCCAACGCCGAGATGATCGGCTGCCAGAAGGCCACCACCGGCTACATCTACTGCTCCGACACCGTGGAGAACGGCGGCTACGGCGAGGACCACGTCACCGCTTACGACACCGGCGCTCTTGCGGTCATGGCTCTGGTCAACGGCCAGATCGACGCCGTGGTCATCGACAGCGAGCCCGCCAAGGCATTTGTGGCCGCCAACGAGGGCCTGAAGATCCTTGACACCGAGTTCTCCGTTGAGGACTACGCCATTGCCGTGGGCAAGGGCAACTCCGCTCTGCTGGACGCCATCAACAGCGCTATGGCCGAGCTGAAGGCCGACGGCACCTTCCAGGGCATCGTGGACAAGTACATCCCCGCCGAGTAAGAAGAAACCCCGGGAAAGGCGGCCAGACTGGCCGCCTTTCTTCTTACGTTTATATTCAGAAAGAAAAGGAGGGCCATCATTATGATCGAATGGCTCGTCAAACTCGGCCCCCGGTTCCACCGGGCCTTCATTGAGGGCAGCCGATGGAAGCTCTACCTCAAGGGTCTGGGCGCAACGGTGGAGATGACCGTTCTGGCCCTCTGCATGGGCATCATTCTGGGTGTTCTGGTGGCCGTCGTCCGGGCGGCTCACGACCAGCAGCGCCCCGGACAGCACAACGTCATTCTGGGCATCCTGAACGCGGTGTGCAAAATTTACACCACCATCCTCCGGGGCACGCCCATGATGGTCCAGCTGCTGATCTGGGCCTTCGTCGTGTTCAAGACCAGCCGCAACATGATCATGGTGGGCGTGGTGGGCCTCGGCATCAACTCCGGCGCCTACGTGTCCGAGATCGTCCGCGGCGGCCTGATGAGCGTGGACGCGGGCCAGTCCGAGGCGGGCCGCTCCCTCGGCCTGAACTATCTGGACACCATGCGGTTCATCGTCATCCCGCAGGCGTTCAAGAACATCCTGCCCTCTCTCGGCAACGAGTTCATCACCCTGTTCAAGGACACCTCTCTGGTGCAGGCCATCGGCGGCGCGGAGCTCGCCTATTACGCCTCCACCATCGGCGGCACCACCTTCGACTACATGCCGCCCTACATCGGCATCGCCGTGATGTATCTGGTTCTCGTGGTGGGGCTCACCGCCCTTCAGGGCAAGCTGGAAAGGAGGCTGCGTCAGAGTGATCGACGTTAAAAATCTCTCCAAGTCCTTCGGCAGCAATCTGGTGCTGGACAATATTTCCGAGCACGTCTATCCCGGGGAAAAGGTGGTCATCATCGGCCCCTCCGGCTCCGGCAAGTCCACCTTCCTGCGCTGCCTGAACCTGCTGGAGACCCCCACTGCCGGCACCGTCACGGTGGACGGCGTGGACATCACCGACCCCAAGACGGACATCGACGTGGTTCGCCGCCAGATGGGCATGGTGTTCCAGCACTTCAACCTGTTCCCCAACATGACCATCCGGAAGAACATCACCCTCGCCCCGGTGCGCACCGGCCTGATGAAGCAGGACGAAGCGGACGGGGAAGCGCTGAAGCTCCTGCGCCGGGTCGGGCTGGAGGAAAAGGCGGACGCCTATCCCGCCCAGCTGTCCGGCGGCCAGAAGCAGCGCATCGCCATCGTCCGGGCGCTGGCCATGAAGCCGAAGGTCATGCTCTTCGACGAGCCTACCTCCGCCCTTGACCCCGAAATGGTGGGCGAGGTGCTGGCGGTCATGAAGGAGCTGGCCGACGAGGGCATGACCATGGTGGTGGTCACCCACGAGATGGGCTTTGCCCGGGAGGTGGGCACCCGCGTCCTCTTCATGGACGGCGGCCATATCGTGGAGCAGGGTACCCCCGACGAGATCTTCTCCCACCCGAAGGAGGCCCGGACGCAGGATTTCCTGTCCAAGGTGCTGTAATTTTCAGATCAAAACTCCCCCGAACGGATTCGGGGGAGTTTTTTGCGCCGGGAAGCGTTCCCAGGCGGGAAGACCTTGAAAAACCGCCGGTGTTCCGCTACACTGAGAGCAGAAAAACGCAGAGGAGGGGACGCGATGGACCGCGCAGACGTGACCGTTCAGATCATGGCCGGGGGCCGATCCGCCCGCATGGGCCGGGACAAGGCGCTGGTGGAGCTGGGGGGAAAGACCCTGCTCCAGCGGGCGTTGGACACATGGCGGAATTACGGCGGAGCCGTTCAGCTGTCGGTGGGGACAGCGGAGCGGGCGGCGCTGGCCCCGGAGGGCGTGTGCGCAGTGGTTGACCGCTATCAGGACTGCGGGCCGCTGGGCGGCCTGCACGCCGGGCTGCTGGAGTGCCGGACGGAGCTGCTCCTGCTGGCGGCGGTGGACTGTCCCTTTGTGACGGCGGCGCTGGCAGACGGCCTGCTGGCCGCCATCGGTACGGCGGACGCCTGCGTCTACACCGTGGATGGGCGGCCCCAGCCTCTGTTCGGCCTGTACCGGCGGACGTGCCTTGCCCCGGCATCAGAGATGCTGGCGGCGGGGGAGTACAGGATGGGGGAGCTGCTCCGCCGGGTGGAGACGGTGCGCCTGCCCGCCGCCGACCCCGCGCCCTTCCGCAACCTGAACACCCCGGAGGAGCTGGCGCGGGAACAGATCTGTTGTGACCGGATAAACTGAAAACTGTAGCGGCAAGGGCGGAGAAGACCTTGCCTTTTCGCGCCGAAACACCTATACTGATAATACGAAGATCCGAGCCTGTCCGCCTAAGGCAAGCGCTATGGCGGCCCGGCCGGGGAGGCGCTGGAAACGGCGCCGCCTTCCTTGTTGAAAAGGATCGGGCTGCACCGGCGTATCATCGGCGGCTTTGTCCTTGCGGGGACAGAGCCGTTTTCTTTTTGGAGGGAGCATTATGAAGCTGGTCAGGACAACTGAGGCGGTGGGCCACGTTCTGTGCCACGACATGACCCAGATCATTCCCGGCGTATTCAAGGACGCCCGGTTCCGGAAGGGCCACGTGGTGACGGAGGAGGACATCCCCGTGCTGCTGAGCATGGGCAAGGAGAACCTGTACGTCTGGGAAAAGACCTCCGGGATGCTCCACGAGGACGAGGGCGCGGTCCGGCTGTGCGCCCTGTGTCAGAACGAGCACATGAAGGCCTCCGCCCCCAAGGAGGGCAAGATCGAGCTGACCGCCGAGTGCGACGGCCTGTTCCGGGTGGACGTGGAGCGGCTGTACGCCGTCAACAGTCAGGAGGAGCTGATGATCGCCACCCGGCACAGCAACTTCCCCGTGAAAAAGGGCATGAAGCTGGCGGGGATGCGGGTCATCCCGCTGGTCATCGACGAGAAAAAGGTGGCCGCCGCCGAAGCCGCGGCGGGGGAGGGCGGCCCCATCCTGTCCCTGCACCCCTACGTGCTCAGGACCTGCGGCCTGATCGTCACCGGCAGCGAGGTGCAGAAGGGCCTTATCGAGGACCAGTTCTCCCCGGTGGTGAAGGACAAGCTGGCCCGGTACGGCATTTCCGTCACCATGGAGTGCACCCCCGGTGATGACCGGACGGCCATCACGCGGGCCATTCTGGACTGCAAGCGGGCCGGGGTGGACATGGTGCTGTGCACCGGCGGCATGAGCGTGGACCCCGATGACCGCACCCCCGGCGCCATCAGGGACACCGGCGCGGACATCGTCACCTATGGCGCGCCGGTGCTGCCCGGCGCCATGTTCCTGCTGAGCTATCTGGACGGCACGCCGGTGTGCGGCCTGCCCGGCTGCGTCATGTACGCCAAGGCCACCGTTTTTGATCTGGTGCTGCCCCGTCTGGCGGCGGGGCTGCCCGTCACCCGGGCAGAGCTGGTGGGGCTGGGCCACGGCGGCCTGTGTCTGGGCTGCGGGGAGTGCCATTATCCCGTCTGCCCCTACGGAAAGGGCGTGTGAGGATGAAGACCCACATTTCCGTGGAGGAGGCCGTGGACATCATCCGCGCCAATACCGCCCCCCTCCCGCCGGAGCGCCGCGCCGGGGCCGGGCTTCCGGGCCTTGTGCTGGCGGAGGACGTTATTGCCCCCATGAGCCAGCCCCCCTTTGACCGCTCCCCGCTGGACGGCTACGCCCTCATTGCCGCCGACACGGCCGGCGCTTCGGCGGACACGCCCGCCCGCCTTCAGGTCATTGATACGGTGTACGCCGGAGGCTGGTCGGAGGTCACCGTCCGCCCGGGCCAGTGCGTCCGTATCATGACCGGCGCACCCATCCCTGCTGGGGCAGACTGCGTCGTCCGGCAGGAGGATACCGACCGGGGAGACCCGGAGGTGGCCGTCCGGGTGCGGCTGAAGCACCACGAAAACTACTGCTTCCGCGGCGAGGACTACCGGGAGGGCGAGATCCTCATCCCCGCCGGGTATCCGCTGGACGCCGCCGCCCTGGGCCTGCTGGCTGGGGCGGGGCTTGAGGGGGCGGAGTTGTCCGTCCATCCCCGGCCCCGGATTCTGCTGGCGGGCACGGGGGACGAGCTGGCCCCGCCGGGACAGCCCCTCCGCCCGGGGCAGATCTACAACTCCAACCTGCCCCAGCTGGCCGCCCGCTGCCGGGAGCTGGGCTATGCGGCGGACGCCGTTCAGCTCCCCGACGATCCGGAGCTGACGGCCCGGGAGCTGGACCGGGGCGTCCGGGACTACGACTGCGTCATCACCACCGGCGGCGTTTCGGTGGGGGAAAAGGACATCTTCCATCAGGCCCTGCCCTTGGCCGGGGCGGAGCGCCTGTTCTGGCGGGTGATGCTCAAGCCGGGCACGCCCGTGATGTTCTCCCTTCTGGCGGGCAAGCCGGTGCTGTCCCTGTCGGGCAACCCCTTTGCCGCCGCCGCCACCTTCGAGCTCTTCGCCCGGCCCATGCTGGCCGCCCTGTCCGGGGATATGCGGTGGGAGCCTGTCACCCTGTCCGCCCCGCTGGCCGATGAGTTCGGCAAGAAGAGCGGCGTCCGCCGCTTCGTCCGGGGCCGGTACACCGGCGGCGCGGTCCACCTGCCCGAAGGGCACTCCTCCGGCCAGCTGCGCTCCTCGCTGGGCTGCAACTGTCTGGTGGACATTCCGGCTGGCTCTCCGGCGCTGAAGGCGGGGGAGACCGTCCGGGTCATCCTTCTGTAAGGAGAGAAACGGAAATGCTGAACGGACTCAATCATTTTGACGCTCAGGGCAAGGCCGTCATGGTGGACGTGACGGATAAGGAGGCCACCCACCGGGTGGCCGTGGCCCGGGGGGAGATCCACGTCAACGCGCCGGTGATGACCGCCATCTGCACCGGTACGGCGAAAAAGGGCGACGTGCTGGGGGTGGCCCGTGTGGCGGGCATCATGGCGGTGAAGCGCACCTCCGACCTCATCCCCATGTGCCACCC
>CAKUKL010000011.1 GCA_934662925.1 uncultured Oscillospiraceae bacterium
AAGCTGAACAGGAGCGGACTGCCATGCAGTCCGCTCCTGTTTTTTGTATCCGGATGAAATTCCACTCGTCGAAAAAGGCTCCCCTCCGCCAGAGCGGCGGAGGGGAGCCTTTTGACGTACATCACATCAGACGAAGAGGGGAAATGATTACTTGTTCCAGTCCAGCTGCTGGATGGTGACGGTGCCGCAGTTGGGGACGGCCTTGTAGCCGATGTCGGGGTTCTTCTGGTCGACATAGCTCAGGATGTCCATGGTCTTGCTGGTGTCCTGATTGATGGTGGGCAGCTTGGTGCCGGGGGCGACTTCCACGATCAGGTCGCAGCCCTTGGCGACGTACACGTTCAGCGGGCGGCTGAAGGTGGTGCCGTCCAGACGCAGACGCATGGTGGAGTGACCGCCGAACTCGTTGTTGACGATGACGATGTCATAGCCCTTGTAGGCATCGTAGCTGTCGATCTCGGAGCTGCTGTCGCCCGGGGTGTTGCTCAGGTCGCCTTCCAGCTTGATCTCGCCGCAGTTGATGTACTCGGCGTTCAGGCGGCCTTCCTTCATCAGGTTGGCGACGCCGGAGGGATAGGTGACGGTGCTGTTGACGATGCGGTAGGAGGTCACGTCAGACAGCATGGAGGTGTTGTTGGTGCACAGGGTGGGGCCGGCGTACAGAGTGGAGTTCTCCACATAAGCGGTGGCCACGCCGGTCATGGTGCCGAAGCCGGCGCCGTAGTACGGGCAGTTGAGGATGTACAGGCTGGCGGCCTCGTCGTTGAAGGCGGTGGCGGTCATGGCGCGGCCCTTGCTGTCGGTATAGCCCTTGTTCAGCTCGCAGTTCTCGTACACGGTGACGCCGCTGAAGAAGTCGGAGGAGTGGGTGCGGGTGGTCTGGCTGCCCTTGGTGGTCAGGCCCTTGGTGTTCTTGTAGATCAGGGTGCCGTTATAGGTGCAGATGGAGGACAGGTGGCTCTTGAAGGTGGCGTTGTCCACGATGATGGTGCCGCCGGCGGTGGGCATCAGGCCGCCGTGGTTGCGTTCCACGGTCTGCTTGAAGTCCAGCGTGGCGTCCTTCAGGGTGAGGACGGAACCCTTGCCGTAGGCGATGACCGTGGGGGAGTCGCCCCAGCGGTAAGCCAGCTGATAGCCGCTGCCGGCCTCGACGCCGTTGGAGGTGATGGAGACGCCCTCCATGGTGACCTTGGCACCGTTGTGGACGGCGATGAGGCTGGTGCCCTTAACGGGCTCGTCGGGGTTGCCGATGGTGAAGTCGCCGCCCTTGACGGTGGCGTCCTTGGTGTAGTCGTTCATGACGGTGGTGCTGCCAAAGAGGCCGAACTTATCGGTCTGGGGCGCGCCGGTGCCCTTGCACACCTGATAGAGGATGTTGATGACCTCGATCTTGTTCAGCTCGTCCTGGGGATTGAAGTTGGCGGGCGGGGTGTACAGACCAGTGTCAATGAAGAAGGCGACGGCTTCCTTGGCCCACGCGCTGACGGAGCCGTTGGGGAAGTAGTTGAGCTTCTTCAGAGTGCCTTCCACGTCCACCTTGCCGATCTTAGCGGTGACGGAGGCGGGGAATTTGGCGTTGATCTGCGTGGTGGTCTTGTGATAGTCGGGCTGGCCGAACTCGGCGATCTTGGCCCGGGTCTCCTGGGGCAGGATCTCGGGGGACCAGTTGACTACGCGGTACAGCACGGTCAGCAGCTCCTCGGTGGTGAGGGAGCCGTAGGGATCGAAGCAGTCGTTGCCGATGCCGTTCATAATGCCGGCCCAGCGGCAGGCGAGGACCGCGTCGGTGAACTTATAGTAATGGGTGCCGGACAGGGGGTTGTGGGGGAAGTCGGCATAGGGCCACAGGCCGTCGTCGTTGGTGATGCCGTAGAAACGGTACAGGAAGAAGGCCAGATCATAGCGGTAGAAGTTGGACTCCGCGCCGAAGTAGGTCCAGCTCTCGCCGCCGTTGGTCACGCCGCAGGACAGCCACCAGTTGACGGCGTCCTTCAGCTTGTCGTAGTGGCCGCCGGCCAGATCGGTAAAGTCGTCATAACGGAAGAGATTGTAGTTGCCGCCGCTTGCGGAGCTGTTCGCGTTTTGCTCTGTTGCGTAGTCGCTCACTTCGATTTGATACCCGCTGGGTTGGAGAGTGATCGTCTTGGCGCTTGCCACGGTGGCCAGAGAGGCCATCATGCAGGCGGCCATTGCCAGGGAAACGAGCCGCTTGAGATGCTTTTTCATTGCTTATACTCCCTTCGTGTTGGTGGCTTTCAGCTTTGTTTCAGATTGGCTGATGTCCCCATTATAAACGATTTTAGTAGGAAATCAAGAAGAAAAACAAAAACGGACACAAAAAATTAAAAGCTTTTGTGCAAGGTATACATAATCTGGGAAAATAAAAGACCGGAAAGCGCTCAAAGCCTTCCGGTCTTTATCTTTCATTTGCTCAGTTCTTCGGCCAGTTCCCTCTGCCGGGGGGTGAGCATCCGCTTCTTGGGGTAGCGGGCCTGATAGTCTGCCGCGATGGCGAAGCGGTCCTCCGCCGTCACATAGGCCAGCAGGGGGATGGCCAGCGCTTGGGCGGCCTCGATCATCAGCCGGGAGGGGGCGTCCGGCCCGTCGGCCTCGAGGATCATGAACCGCACCGCCCGGGCGGCCTCGCCCGGCTCCGGCCCGGCGGCGGCCAGCGCGGACGCCGCCCGTTCCGCGGCCATGTAGAAGGCGCTGTCTGCCTTTCGGTCCCCAGGGGTGGAGGTGCCCAGCAGGAATTTGTGCAGCCCGTGGAAGGGGCCGTTGCTCACCACCCGGTCGGCGTATTCCTCCAGATAACCCTCGTAGACGGCGAACAGGGCGTCCAGCTCAGACTGGGCGCTCACTTTTTCTGCTCCTTTTCCTTCCGGGCCTTCCGGCGCTCGATCATGGTGCGGAATCCGCCGGAGCCGAAGCTGAACAGCCGGTTCACCCGGCTGATGGTGGCGGAGCTTGCCCCGGTCTTGTCCAGGATCTCGGTGTAGACCAGCCCCTCGTCCAGCAGGATGGCCACGTCGTACCGCTGCTCCATGGCCCGCAGTTCGCCCACGGTGCACAGATCGTCGAAGAACCGGCAGCACTCCTCTACCGATTTCAGTTCCAGAATACTCTCGTACAGCGCCATGCTGCGCTCTTTGTTGGATGCCTTTGCCATTTTAGTGCCCTCCGTTTCAAATTTTGGGGGTTTATATCAGAATGTGTCTGGTGCACGGACTTGCCTTTGGTATTCTAACACCGTGATGCGGTAAAGTAAACAGCTGCGCGGATTTTTCTTTCTCTTTTTTCACAGCTGTGATATACTGTTTACAAATATGCGAATCCCGAGAGGAGTGCCCGCCCCATGTTTGAACAACGCCCCCGCAGCCACGCCGTCGTCATCCGCCCGGACATCGCCCCCGGCCGCCGTGTGCTGGCCGTCAGCGACATCCACGGCAACCTGCCCTTTCTCAGGGGGCTGCTGGCCAAGGTGGGCTTCGGCGAGGACGACGTTCTGGTGCTGGTGGGCGACCTGCTGGAAAAAGGGGAACAGAGCCTTGACACCCTGCGGTACATCATCGAACTGACAAAGACCCACACGGTGTACGCACTGTGCGGCAACTGCGACCACATCGACCGGGTGTTTCTGGAGGGCCGCCCGGGGGCGGACGAGGACCTCATGCCGGTGTTCCGCTTCTGGAAGGAGCGCTGGCTCATCGCCCAGATGGGGGCGGAGCTGGGGCTGCGGATGGAAAAGCCGGAGGACCTGCCGGAGCTCCGCCGGGCGGTGCTGGAGCATTTTCCGGAGGAATGTAATTTCATCCTGAACCTGCCCCACATCCTCGTGGCAGGCAACTTCATTTTCGTCCACGGCGGCATCCCCCGGGAGGACCGTCTGGAGGAGCTGGACGCTTACGGCTGCATGAAGGACGACGATTTCCTCGGGCAGGGGTACAGCTTTAAAAAGTGGGTGGTGGTGGGCCACTGGCCGGTGACGCTCTACCACCCGGACATCCCCATCGCCCGGCCGCTGGTGGAGACGAAGCGGCACATCATCTCCATTGACGGCGGCTGCGTCCTCAAGCTGGATGGGCAGCTCAACGCCCTCATCATTCCGGACATCAACGGCGACCCGGCGGGGTACAAGGCCTACGACGGCCTGCCCGTGGTCCGGGCGCTGGACCGGCAGGAGCCGTCGGCCCAGCCGCTGAACATCCGCTGGAGCGACAGCGCGGTGGAGGTGCTGCGCACCGAGGGGGACTGCTCGTGGTGCCGCCACATCTCCTCCGGCCGGGAGATGTGGATCATGAACGAATACCTCTATCCCCGGCGGTCCGACGGGCGCGTCCACTGTGAGGACACCACGGACTACCGCCTGCCGGTGGAGCCGGGGGACCGGCTGGCGCTGGTGCGCCGGTGCAGCCGGGGCTATATGGCGAAAAAGCACGGGGCCACCGGCTGGTATTTCGGCCGGGTGGAGCCGGTGGAGGAGTAGATTTCCGCCGCTCCGGCGGAACATGAGGAAAAGATCATCATAAAACGGCGCGCGGCCTGATGGCCGCGCGCCGTTTTTGATGTATTGAAGCGGGAAGCTCCGGAGAACCGGAGGCGGGGAAAATTGTTCAGGCGGGATCTCAGCCCATGATCATGGCGATGATCAGGCCCACGATGGTGGCGGCGGAGGTAGCGCCGATCTGAACCACGGCGATCTGCTTGTAAACGTCCTTGTGGGACAGACCGAGAAAGCCCATGGTGACGTTCAGCATGCTGGAGAAGGGCATGGAGTCGAAAGTGGTGGCGGCAGCCAGAGTCAGACGGTGGACCAGACCGGGGTTCGCGCCGGCGGCAATGGCCTTGGTGCAGACGGTGCCCACGGCGCCGGAGATACCGCCCATGGAGTCGGCGCTCAGGGCAGCGAACAGGGCGGTGCCCACAACGACCATGATGTAGGGGCTGGCGTTCATGCTGCTGATGGCGTCCATGGCCTTGTTGAAGAACGCGGTGCTGGAGACCAGGGTGGAGTAGCCCACGATGGCGCACACGGACAGCAGGGGCATGGAGCACTGGAGACAGCCGTTGGTGATGACGCCGGCCAGACGCTTGTGGAAGCCGCGCTTGATGTTCAGCAGCACGCAGACCAGAATGGCGGCGGTCTGGGCGATGACGGTGGCGGGAGTGGACTCAAACTTCAGCGCGAACTGGAGGAAGGGGCAGCCGGCGACCACTACCAGCAGGGGGATAATGGCCTCGATAAAGGAGGGCATCTGATCCTCAGGCAGCTTGGCGGCGTCGGCGCGCATACCGGCCTCCGTAGGAGAGGGGGTGTAGCCGATGCCGGCCTTGCGGTACTTGCGCACCAGAGCATACTCCACATACAGCAGCACCAGGACCACCTGGATCACGCACATCACAACGCCGATGAGGGCGCCGTCATACATGGTGGTGCCCAGCGCTTTAGAGGCGATGAGGTTGCCGATGGTGGGGGAGCCGGGGAACATGAAGCTGAAGGCGGAGTTAATGCCCACCATGGTGACGCAGGCCACGTTCAGGGGCAGGTCGGCGGCCTTCATCAGGGAGAAGGCGAACACGGCCGCCAGGAAAGGCCAGGACTGGATGCCCACGAAGCCGCAGATGGCCACGAAGATAGCCAGCGCGAAGATGGCGAACTGCGTACCGAACTTATTGATGAGCACCCGGCCCAGCACCACGTCGGAGCCGGTGCCGATCATGCAGGCACTGAACGCGCCGCCGAACATAAAGGCGATCAGCAGGTTGGAGCAGTAGCCGCCGGCGGCGCCGGAAAACAGGGTGAAGATGGCGTTGATGGGGCCGCCCTCCACGCCGAAGGACAGGATGATGCCGCCGATGATGGCGGCAGGGATCAGGTTGACGCCCTTCATGACGAGGATCATCAGGACGACGAAGGATACAACGAACAGGACCGCGGAAAGTGCGACAGATGTCATTGTGTACGCTTCCTTTCTCTTTTCTCTTTTTGCGCTCCGTCCGGGGAGCGCATTGCGTGAAACAGGGCCGCGGGAAGGCCATGCCGCCCGCTTCATCGGCTGGCCGGACCCGGGCCCGGAACGACTGTTATTATAGCAGAATCGGCGGTTCGTGTCTTTGTCCCGGACAAATAAAATGAATTTCAGGGTTTAGCCGCAGAGGACAACGAAAAAGTTGGCATATTTTTTGCAAATTGCCGAAAAAGTAGAGACAACTTTTCCAATTCGTGCTATAATGCTTTTAATTTTCCGGGAAGGTTCCGTCCGAAGAGGTCGAAGCGCCGGGAAAAAATAGTTGAAGGAGTGGTCGGTATGGAGCCGGTAGCCCGCATCAGGTCAGATTTCCCCACAAAGTTCGGCATTCCCCGGCAGAGCGGCCTTGTGAAGGACCTGACCGCCACCGTGGTGTTCGAGCCGAAGTACCGGGACCCGGAGGCCCTGCGGGGCATCGAGGGCTTTTCCCATCTGTGGCTCATCTGGGAGTTCTCCGCCGCCAGGCGGGGGGACTGGTCGCCCACGGTGCGCCCGCCCCGGCTGGGGGGCAACGCCCGGATGGGCGTGTTCGCCACCCGCTCCCCATTCCGGCCCAATTCCATCGGCCTTTCCTGCGTGAAGCTGGAGGGGGTGGAGCAGCTGCCGGGACTGGGACGGTGCTCCGTGTGTCCGGGGCGGATCTCATGGACGGCACGCCCATTTTTGATGTGAAGCCCTACGTCCCCTACGCCGACTGCCACCCCGAAGCCAGCGAGGGCTTCACCGCTCCGGGGCAGGACTACCTGCTGAAGGTGGACATCCCGCCGGAGTTGCTGGAGCGGGTGCCGGAGGACAAGCGGGCGGGTCTGCGGGGCGTGCTGGCGCAGGATCCGAGGCCGTCCTACCAGCGGGACCCGGAGCGGGTGTACGGCTTTGCCTTCGCGGGGATGGAAGTGCGTTTTACCGTGGCGGATGGGCGCCTTACGGTGTGCGATATTCAGGGAAAGGAAGTACAATAATATGAAGACCATCGCGTTTATCGGCGCCGGGAACATGGGCGGTGCTCTGGCCCGGGCGGCCTGCCGGGCTGTCGATCCCAGTGAGGTCGTGATCTACAGGCCCAACGCCGCTGCGGCCGCGGCACTGGCGGAGGAGACGGGCTGCATTGCCGCCGCCAGCGGGGCGGAGGCCGTCCGGGCGGCGAAGTACGTCGTGCTGTGCGTCAAGCCGCAGGTGCTGCCCGGGGTGCTGGGCGGACTGATCCCGGCGCTGAAGGACGGCATTGCCGCCGGAGAGCACCGGGTGTTGGTGTCCATTGCCGCCGGCGTTCAGCTGGACACGCTGGCGGGCATTCTGGCCGCCGGCGGGGTGGAGCTGCCCACGGTGCGCATCATGCCCAACACCCCCGCCTCCATCGGAGAGGGGGTGTTGCTCATGGCTCCGGACGCTTCCGTCACCGACGAGGATTACAGCGGGCTGACGGACGCGCTGCGGTGCAGCGGTCTGCTGGAGCGGGTGACGGAGGCCCAGCTGGACATGGGCTCCGCCATCTCCGGCTGCGGCCCGGCCTTTGTCTACCTGTTCATCGAGGCGCTGGCCGACGGCGGTGTGCAGATCGGCCTGCCCCGGGACAAGGCGCAGGCGTGGGCGGCCAAAATGGTGGCCGGTTCGGCGGAAATGGTCCTCCGGAGCGGCAAGCACCCCGGCCAGCTCAAGGATGCCGTGTGCTCCCCCGGCGGCACCACCATCGCCGGTGTGGCCGAGCTGGAGAACCGGGCCTTCCGGGCCGCGGCGGCGCAGGCCGTGGTGGCGGCCTACGAGAAGAACAGCAAGCTGGCAAAGCAGTAAAAGATCAAATAGAGCGGCGGGCCGCATTTGCGGCCCGCCGTTGTGTTTATAAAAGGTATCCTTTTCGTTGAATGGGGCAGAAAATTTGCGGAGTTCCGTTATCCGCCGCGCTCCTTCAGTTCGCTGGGGAGGGCGTGGTAGGTCTGCCGGAAGGCCCGGAGAAAGGCGGCGTAGCTGCCGAAGCCCGCCTGCGCCCCGGCCTGCACGGCGGGCACGCCGCCCCGGATGAGCTCGCTTGCCCGGATGAGCCGCTTCTGGGTGACGTACTGGTGGAGGGTCTGGCCGGTGATGGCCTTGAACCGGCGCATGAGGTGGTAGCGGCTGAGATACACCGTCCCGGCCAGCGCGTCGGCGGACAGGTCGCCGTCCAGATGGCCGTTGATGTACCGCAGCACCTCCTGAATTTTCGGATCCTGCCGGACGCTGTCCGGTCCCGGCCCGCCGGGGAGCTGGCGGTTGAGATAGACCAGCAGCCGCAGGAACGCCGCCCGGGCCAGCACCTCGTGGCCGAAGGCCCGGTCCTTCTGGGCGTCCTCCAGCTCCCGCAGGAGGGTCATGTAGCGGGGACGCTCCCCGGCGGCGGGGCGGATGAGCCGGAGGCTCTGGCTACGGGCGGTATCGAAGCAGTCCAGCAGCGGGGGCAGGCCCGGGCCGTCCAGCTCCGGCCGCAGCCAGATCACGAAGCGCTCGTATGGCTCGGACAGGTCCACGACGGGACGGTGGATCTCGCCGCCCGCCACCAGCAGGATGTCCCACGGCTTGAGATAATAGGTGTTGCCCTCCACCAGATAGGTCACCTGTCCGGACAGGGGGATGACGATCTTGTGAAAGGTGTGGTAGTGATAGTCCAGCTGGAGCTGCCGCTGGTCGCGCAGGTGAAACAGCCGGAATTCCTCGTCCAGATAGCCCCGGCGGCCCACCTCGGTGCGGTCAAACATGGCGTCCCTCCTCCCGTGGTTTACCCAGAGCATACCGCACGTTCCGAAGAATTTCAAGGGGAAAGGGCGGGTTTTGTTTCAGATCGGGGCATCCGGGCGGACAGAACGGAGCCTGATTCGGAAAAATTATCCCCCGGCGGCAGAAAATTCACAAAGGGGCGGTTGCGGCGGGAAAAACCGCGTGCTATACTAAAGGTGATCGGGCGCTTGACGGCCCGGAAGGAGGCGGTTTCATGCAGGTGCTGGTAGTGGAGGACGAGGTGCGGCTGGCGGAGACGCTGGCCCAGCTGCTGCGGGAGCAGAAATATGTGGTGGACGTGGTCCACGACGGGAAGGACGGCCTTGCCTACGCCGAGAGCGGGCAGTACGACGTCATCGTGCTGGACGTGATGCTGCCCGGCATGGACGGCTATCAGGTGGCCCGGACCCTGCGGCGCAAGCGGTACGCCACCCCCATCCTCATGCTCACCGCCCGGAGCGGCGTGTCCGACAAGGTGGCCGGGCTGGACTGCGGCGCCGACGACTACATGACCAAGCCCTTCGCGCCGGAGGAGCTGCTGGCCCGGGTGCGGGCGCTGACCCGCCGTCAGGGCGAGGTGGTGCTGGAGGAGCTGACCTTCGAGGATCTCCGGCTGGAACTCACCACCCACACCCTCAAGTGCGGGGAGAAGTCCGTCCGCCTGTCCCCCAAGGAGTTCGAGGTGCTCCGTCTGCTCATGGCGAGCCGGGGCGGCATGGTGCCCAAGGAGACCCTCATCGGCAAGGTCTGGGGCATGGAGTCCGACGCGGAGGACAACAACGCGGAGGCGTACATCTCCTTCCTGCGGAAAAAGCTGCTCTATCTCGGCTCCCGGACGTCCATCGCCACGCTGCGGAAGGTGGGCTACCGGCTGGAAAAGACCGAAGCATGATATTATATATTTGATATTGTAAAAAGAAAATCCGTATCCGGTTTGTTCCGGATACGGATTTTTTGCATGTTATCGTACAATGGGATGCTCAGCCCCGCTGATCCAGCGGGACAAAGTCCTGTTTGGGGCAGATGGCCTTATAGGCCGGGCGGATGATCCGGCCGTAGGGGTTGTAGACCTCCTCCACCCGGTGGGCGCACCAGCCCACGATGCGGGCGATGGCGAACAGGGGAGTATACAGCTCCGGCGGGATGTCCATCATCTTGTAGACAAGACCGGAGTACATATCCACGTTGGCGCACATGGCCTTTTCGTCGCCGGTGACCCGCCGGAAGATGCCGGGGGTCAGGCGCTCCACCGACTCGAACAGCTCAAACTCGTCCAGCATCCCCTTCTTTTCTGCCACCTTCCGGGCGAACTGCTTGAGCAGCACCGCGCGGGGGTCGGACAGGGTGTAGATGGCGTGGCCCATGCCGTAGATGAGGCCGGAGCCGTCCCCCGCCTCGCCCCGGAGGAGTTTTTCCAGATAGGCGGACAGGGCGTCGTCATCCTTCCAGTCGGTGACGTCCTTCTCGATGTGGCTGAACATCTCCATGACCTTCATGTTGGCGCCGCCGTGGCGGGGACCCTTCAGGGAGCCGACGGCCGCCGCGATGGCGGAGTAGATGTCGGTGCCCGAGGAGGACAGCACCCGGCAGGCAAAGGCGGAGTTGTTGCCGCCGCCGTGCTCCATGTGGAGCACCAGACACAGGTCCAGCAGATGGGCCTCGTCCTCAGTGAACTGGTTGTCGTGCCGGACGGAGTAGAGGAAGTTCTCCGCCACGCTCAGCCCCTCCTGAGGCCGGTGGAGGTAGAGGGAATCGTTGTCGAAGTAGTGCCGCTTGGTGGCGAAGGCGTGGGCCACGATGACGGGGTACCGGGCGATGAGCTGGACAGCCTTGAGCATCTCGGACTCCAGCGCCCGATTCTCGGAGTCGGTGTCGTAGGAGTAGAGAGCCAGCGTGGCGCGGGCCAGCTTGTTCATCACGTCCCGGCTGGGGGCCTTGAGGATCATATCCTCAGTGAAGTTGGGGGGCAGGTTGCGGAAGTGGGACAGGATGCTCCGGAACTCGTCCAGCTGGTCCCGGGTGGGCAGGGAGCCGAACAGCAGCAGATAGGCCGTCTCCTCATAGCCGAATCGGTTCTCGCTGACAAAGCCGTGGATGAGATCCTTGATGTCGATGCCCCGGTAGATGAGCTGGCCCTCCATGGGCAGCTTCTCGCCGTCCTGCATGTAGTAGCCCCGGACGTTGCCGATCTGGGTGATGCCGGCCATGACGCCGGTGCCGTCGGAGTTGCGCAGGCCGCGCTTGACGCCGTAGCGCTCGTAAAGGGATGGGTCGATGCGGTCATATTTCGCGTACTGCTGGCATATCCCTTTAATGTAGGACAAGGCGTGCTCGTCGCTGGGGGACGTATAGGTGGTCGGTGTCATGTCGCCTGCCTCCTTGCATGATCATAAATTCTTTTCTATTGTAACGCATTAAATAAAAAAGGTCAATGCATATTGCTTGAAAAAAGATGCAAAAAATCCAATGATCCCGTGGCGCGCTCCGTGAAAAATGCAGGAAGGTGAACCGATTGTTGCAAAATTGTAAAGATTGGACAAGCATCCGCCTGCCCATGACGGCGGGCCTGCTGGCCGGGCTGCTGGTGCTGCTCATGCCCCTCCTGTGGGTGGACGGCCCTGAGCCGGGGGCGGCGGGAGCGCCGGAGGTCAGCTCCGCTCCGGCGGAAACGGCGGCGGAGCCGTCCCCCTCGCCCGGCCAGACCGCCCCGGCGGCGGACGACGGGGCGTACACCGTCCGGGTGCTGACGGAGGGCGGGGTGGAGGAGCAGACCATGGCGGACTACCTCTGGTCGGTGACGGCGGCGGAAATGCCCGCCGGGTTCGAGCCGGACGCCCTGCGGGCGCAGGCGGTGTGCGCCCGGACGTACACCCTCTGGAAGGCCACCCACAACTCCAGACACAAGGAGCAGGGGGCGGATGTGTGTACCGATTCCGCCTGCTGTCAGGCGTACATCACGAAAGAAGCTGCGGCGGAGCGCTGGGGCGCGTCGGCGGCGGAGTACGCGGCGAAGATCGCCGCCGCCGTGGCGGACACCTCCGGCATCATCGCCGCCTACGACGGCAAGCCCATTCAGGCGGTGTTTTTCTCCTCCGCCTCCGGGGCCACCGAGGATGCGGCGGCGGTGTGGGGCAACGCCCTGCCCTATCTGGTGTCGGTGGACAGCCCGGAGGGGGACGAGGTGCCCAATTACCGCTCGGAAGCGGTCCTCACCCGGGACGAGGTGAAGTCGCTGGTGACGGCGGCCTACCCGGGAGCGGACCTGTCCGGGGAGCCGTCGGAGTGGTTCCAAAACGTGACGTATACGGCGTCCGGCCGGGTGGCGTCGGTGGACGTGGGCGGCGTGACATTGTCCGGCGGCGCGGCCCGGAACCTGTTTTCCCTGCGCTCCGCCTGCTTTACCGTGACCTATGCCGGCGGGAAGTTCACCTTTTCCGTCACCGGCTACGGCCACGGGGTGGGGCTGAGCCAGTACGGGGCCAACGCCATGGCAAGGGCGGGCAGCGGCTGGCGGGACATTCTGGCCCACTACTACACCGGCGTGACGCTGGAACCGGGCTGGTGAGCGGATTTTCCCTTGAAATCGGCGGGCATTGCTGATATACTACCATGGGCCTGAACGGCCTGTACTATATCACATATAAAGAAATGGGAGATGCGCACAATGAACACCCGTTATGACGTTATGATCCTCGGCACCGGCGAAGCCGGAATTTTTGCCGCCTATGAGCTGAGCCTCAAGTGCCCCGGCGCCAAGGTGCTGGTGGTGGATCAGGGGGCGGACATTTATCACCGGAGCTGCCCCATCGTGGCGGGCCGGGTGAAGAGCTGCATCCACTGCAAGGTGTGCGACACCATGTGCGGCTTCGGCGGCGCGGGCGCGTTCTCCGACGGCAAATATAACTTCACCACCGCCTTCGGCGGCTGGCTCACCGATTTTCTGGACGAGCGGGAGGTCATGGACCTCATCGACTACGTGGACAGCCTGAACGTCAAGCACGGCGCCACCACCGAGGTGTACTCCACCTCCACCCCTGAGGCCAAGGCGCTGGAGAAGCGGGCGCTGGAGCATGACCTCCACCTTCTTCAGGCCCGGTGTAAGCATCTGGGCACCGAGAACAACCTGAAGATCCTCACCAACATCTACGAGGCCATCCGGGACAAGCATACCTTCCTGTTCAACACCGCCGTGCAGGACATCGAGGCGGACGCCGACGGCGGCTACGTCCTCATCACCGAGGACGGCCAGCGCTATTCCGCCCCCTACCTCATCGCCGGGCCGGGCCGGAGCGGCGCGGAGTGGTTCTCCAACCAGTGCAAGAAGCTGGGGCTGGAGCTCATCAACAATCAGGTGGACATCGGCGTCCGGGTGGAGCTGCCCGCCACCGTGTTCGAGCACATCACCAACGTGGTGTACGAGTCCAAGCTGGTCTACCGCACCAAGCAGTACGGCGACCCGGTGCGCACCTTCTGCATGAACCCCTACGGCCACGTGGTGGCGGAGAACGTGGAGGGCATCAACACCGTCAACGGCCACTCATACTCCGACCCGAAGCTCCAGAGCGAGAACACCAACTTTGCCCTGCTGGTGTCCAACCGGTTCACCTCCCCTTTCAACGAACCGTACCGATATGGCAAGCACATCGCGTCCCTGTCCAACATGCTGGCCGGCGGCGTGCTGGTCCAGCGCTTCGGCGATCTGGTGTCCGGCATCCGCACCAACGACCATCGGCTGGGCAAGTCCTTCACCCGGCCCACCCTGACCGCCGCCGTCCCCGGCGACCTGTCGCTGGCCCTGCCCAAGCGCCAGCTGGACGACATCATCGAGATGATCTATGCGCTGGACAAGCTGGCCCCCGGCACGGCCAACTATGACACCCTGCTCTACGGCGCGGAGGTCAAGTTCTACTCCGCCCGCATCAAGCTGTCCCACCAGCTGGAGACCGCCCTGCCCGGCTTCTTCGCCGTGGGCGACGGCGCGGGTGTCACCCGTGGTCTCGCTCAGGCGGGCGCTTCCGGCGTAAAGGCCGCCCGGGTAGTGGCGGAGCGGCTGAACGATAAGTGATACGCGCCGTTGCCCACCAAATTCGGAGCGAAGCGGAGAATTTTTGCAGGCGGAATTCACTTCCGCCGTCCGCGATCAAATAAAGGGGTCCCCGCGCGGCCTGCCGCGTGGGGCACGACGGCGCGGGCGTCACCCGCGGTCTCGCTCAGGCGGGCGCTTCCGGCGTAAAGGCCGCCCGGGTAGTGGTGGAGCGTTTGAACCAGCAGTAACCGTACCGCCGCTCCAAAATCTGGCGCGGAAAACAAAAAAGGCCGCCGCGGGCGGCCCTCGACCAAAGCCCAGCGGACTTTGCGGCGGCAACGCTCGTCGCACAAAATAATTATTTTTTGACACCCAAAATCCCGGCGGACCGCCGCCGTTCCGACCCCGCTTCCACAGCGGAAAAACGGCGCAAAGCCAGCGGGCAGAGAGTTTTCCACAGCTTCCACAAAGTTTTCCACAAAACTGCGGAAAACTTTTTGGTAGACATAAAAGATGTCAAGAATTATTTCTCCGCTGATTGTTACAAAAATGGAACCGGGCCGTGACCACGCAGGTCACGGCCCGGGTTTTCGCCTGTCGAAAAGGCAAAGACTTGCGGTTTTTGCAGGGCTGGCAAACGCGCCGCCTTTATTTTCCCACGCAGAACCGCTCGAAGATCCGGCTGGTGATATCCTCCCGGACGGTGCGTCCGGTGAGCTCGCCGAGGGCGGACATGGCCTCCTCCACGTCGGTGAGCACCGCGTCGGGAGAGAAGCCCGCCCGCAGGGCGTCTGCCGCCCGGGCCACGGCCTGTTGGGCACGGCTTGCCGCTTCGGCCTGCCGGGCGTTGGTGAGCAGCGTCCCGGGCCGCAGGCCGGGGTCGTCGGGGAAGAACCCGGCCACCGCCCGCTCAAGCTCGTCCAGTCCTTGCCCGCTGGCGGCGGACAGGACCACCAGCGGCACGCCCTCCGGCCGGGGCACCCGGGCCATCCGGGGGGAGGGCAGGTCGGCCTTGGTGTAGACGAGGATCGTGGGCCCGTGAGCGGCGGCGGTGCGCACCAGCTCCAGATCCTCGTCCTCCCACGGCTGGGAGCCGTCTACCAGCACCAACGCCAGCTCCGCCCGCTGGAGGGCCGCCCGGCTGCGCTCCACGCCCAGCTGCTCCACCGCGTCCTCCGAGTCCCGGAGCCCGGCGGTGTCGATGAGCCGCAGTAGCGTGTCTCCCAGCGTCACCGTCTCCTCCACCGTGTCCCGGGTGGTGCCGGGGATGGGGGTGACGATGGCCCGGTCGTAGCCCACCAGCGCGTTGAA
>CAKUKL010000012.1 GCA_934662925.1 uncultured Oscillospiraceae bacterium
GGCCTTCGCTCTCATCCTCCTTTGACAGTCTGATGTATAGTGCCACATGATAATCCATGGGGTTGCTTATCTCATTGCACATATTTAACCTCTTGAGACAAGCGGCCATTCATCATGGACAGGATACATGATGTTCCGGCCCCAATGCAAATTTTTGAAGTTTACGGCCCAAAAAAGAGGAAAATGACGAGAGCAGAATCTCCTGAACCAGCGGGCCGGTCTCGCGGTAAATACAGCTTATCCTGAGTTTCTGTGCGTTCATGGCACACCTCCTCCTTTCAGGGTATGAACCGACGGGCTGAAAAAGCACAGCCATGGCACAAAAGCAGTCCGGCTATGCTTTTGGCCTCGCATTGCTCACGGAATTAAATGCTAATTTTCCGAAAAAATATTCCAAAGATCGTAAAAATACAAAAACAGGCAGGGCGGAATTTTCCGTCCTGCCTGCGCAAAGATATATTGCTTCCATTTTAGTTCAATCCTTATTTTTTATACAACAATTCCCCGTATTATACAAGCATAGTACTGATAGACCGCTCTCCAGCGGAGTATTACAATCTAAATATTTTCTCTCCTACCACGCAGATACTCCGCGCAGCTTACCATACTCAATCACTGTTTTCTTGGCCTTCTGCGGTACAGGACCGCAAAAAGCATCGCTGCGGCGAAAACCAGCAGAGATACCCCATACAGGATCAGATTCTCTGCGGATGCTGCCGGGGATGCACCTCCAGAACTGCTAGGGAAATTTCCCATAGATGGCCCTCCGCCGGAATTGCCGTCCCTGTTATTCGTTCTGTTCGCGTTTGCCTGCTTCGTGCTATCAGATGAGTCCTGACTTTCTTCTCCAGATTGAGAGGAATCGGATCCGCTTGGCGGTTCGCCACTGAACTGAGATGCGTCAAATCCATCCGGTATTTCACCGCCGAACTGGGACGGGTCGAAATCAGCGGACGGTGTATTTTCAGACCCGGCGGACATATCCGTTTCGGAAGTATCCTGTGCCGCGTCCAGCGCATCTGAGACGTTTCCAGAGGCTGTCGGCGCGTTGAAACCAAACCCACCGCCACCGCCGGTATTCATGCTGCCCATGACGCTGAGATCCAGCGCGGAGGCATCCACCAGCGCGTCGCTGCCGCGCTGTGCGCTTTCTGTGGAGGGGATCGTCCCGTCAAGCTGGCCCTGAATAGACTCGCCCCGCAGCTTCACCACCTGATAGAGGGTATCGGCCGCCGTCAGATATTCGTCGTAGGAATAGAAGGCGGTGGGGTCTGTCTCCACAAGTGCGTCGATCTGGCTTCGGACCCGCTCATAGAAAGCGTCAAATCCGCCGCCATTGATATACTCGCTCACCAACTGCCGCAGATAGGCGTAATACTGGCTGTGGCAGGCTTCATCCTCCATCAGTGTGTCGAAGAAGGTTGTTCCGGAAAACGCATTGTAGATGGCACTGTTTACCACGCCGGTGGCGTCATTGCCGCCGCCCATGCCGCCAAACGCGAGATTATAATCCCACGGGATGAGATTCAGCTTTCCACCGGATTCATAGAGGTAATAGTTGTGGGCCATGGAGCCGGACAGGCTGTCCTCATTGACGGAGAATACATGGACTGCCATATAACGGAGCAGATTGTCGACATCCATATAGGTTTCGAGATCAGTACCCTCGGAGATATTTTTGAGCGCGGTGACCACGCGCTTGTGGTCAGCCTTCGTAGTTGTTGTGATCTCGCCGTCCCAGATGGTTTCATAGCTATCCAGTTCATCATCCGTATAGTTCAGATCCGCGCCGCCGCTGCTCATGGAGAGGCCGCCGTTGGCGTCTGCCGGGCTGGGTGCAGTCTCATCCGCCCTTTGCGGCGGAGAAAAGTCCTGCTGCGAGTCATCTGCGGCGTCTGCGCTGTCATCCGCGGTTTGGCGGTCGGGAAGATCAGGCGGCTGCATATCGCCGGTCATGCCGAGGGGACTGTCGCCGCCGGGTGCGCCGCCCATATCCATGCTTTCCGGTTTGTAGAGTTCCCCGCTCTGCGCACCGTAATTGCGGAGCATAAAGCTGTCCTCCACCGCTTCCAGCGCGAGATAAACACCCCAATATTCTCCGTTGACGGAGATCTTGGCGTAATTGTAGAGGGATGCGTCTGCGCCGAGGTACTGGTACATGTCGTAGATCAGCGCCTCTTTCATATTGGTGGCGTCAGCGTAGTTGTTGTTCAGGATCAGCTTATCCAGACCGAAGCAGGTCTGTCCGTCCACATAGTGGTCAAATTCCAGCTTGAAGCTGTAGCGGTCTGTGGTGGGGTCGTTGGCAATGGAGGTCAGGCTGGTGTTGCCCTTAGGGCGAATGGCGACACGGTAAAAGGTCGTGCCGTTGACCTCTACATCGCACTGGTAATAATCCTCCGCCGTGGCGTTTTCCAGCATATCCTCCCAGTCGGCCTCATCCATCAGAATATTGACCGTCATGATGCTGCCGGTATCAAAGAGTTCCGTTTCATACTCCATGGAAATGCCCGTATCTCCCACCGCCGCGGCGATTTCACCGGAAAACGCGACTGCGCAAAGGCATAGACAGACAGCGACCGCCATGACCACAGCGATGATTTTCGTGATGTGTTTATGTGCAATCATGCGCGTCCTCCGTTACGACAGGTATTCGCCGTTGTAGCTGACAAGTGTCGCGTTCTCCACGCCGGGAAGCTGCGCGATCGAATTCACAAAAGCGGTGGACGCATCCTTGGTGCGCAGCTCCGCGGTCAGCTCGATCCCCGCGGCGGTGATAGTCTTGGACTTCACGATGTAGTGCCCGGTATCTTTGCTGAGAATGTCCAGCGCGGCGTTTTCCGCTTTCTCGTCTGCGCAACTCATCACAAGGATATAGGGATTATTATGTATTTTGCGGTTGGCAAACAGCAGCAGGATCACGCCGATGATGGCGGAGCCGATGACGGCCAGCGGGATCATCCCCGCGCCGATGACAATGCCCACCGCCAGCGACCAGAACAGGAACACGATCTCCACCGGCTCCTTGATGGCCGTACGGAACCGAACGATGGAGAGGGCGCCCACCATGCCGAGAGACAGGACCACATTGGACGTGACGGCCATGATGACCAGCGTGGTGACAAGGGACAGGCCCACCAGCGTCAGCGCAAAGCCGCTGGAATATAGTACTCCGGTCAGCGTTTTCTTGTAGATGATAAAAATAAACAGGCCGATCACCAGCGCGACAGCCAGACCGATGACGGTATCAAGGATGGAAAACTCGGAAACGTTCTCCAAAAAACTGGATTTGAAAATGTCATTGAAACTCATATGTATCTCTCCTTACTGTTGGTCAACGATCAGCCGAACCGGCGGCAGGAACCGTATTTCGAGAACGCCTGCTGACGAAGTTCTCCCGATTGCAGCAGACTGCGGATGATCTCCGGCAGAAAGGCGTCAAATTTCACCTCTAAAATGATGTCACCGGGGGCGTCTGTGGCGCTGATGTCAGAGATCGCGCCGTCCAAAAAATCCCGTTGAAACAGGCTCGTCCGGATATGGGAATCGAAGGTCACACGGACATTTCCGGCATCGTAGATGTACGGCTCCCGCACATAGGACACCAGCACGCGGGGGCGAAGCTGCTGCGTTTTCATTTTGCAGTACAGCTCCCGGACGAGCGGCTCCGGATGCTCCAGCATCCACGGTCCCGGCGCCCGAAGGATTTTCCGATACTCCTCGACGGTCAGTGGGGCGTCGAGCTTCATACAGAGGTCATTGTGCTTGATCTTCTTTTCCAGCGTCATAAAGGAAAAGTCATCGTTGTAATAGCGAATGCGGAATTTTTCACGTTTCTGCACGCCGTCTATCTTTTCCCGCAGCGCCTTGTCCCTGTAGTTATCAAAGTAGACGCTTCGTATCGTATAACGTCCGTCCGCTCCCGTATGCGGATCGCACTTCATGACGGCCCTGAGCTGCTGCCGAAGTGCATGGTGGTCGGCAGGGCTGATCTGATATTTCAGCTCATGCCGGTAACTGCCGGTAAGCTCCATGGTCATGCTCCTTTCCGTGTTTCGCTTCAGTGTACGGACGCTATTCTACAAAGGCATCCTAAATCTTACTTAAAGGCACACGAAAAACAGACACGCCGGGCTGACCGGAAGCTGCGGGTATAAGCAGACAATCCCTCTTCCGGCACATAAAAGCATCCCGCCGCGGAGAAATTCCGCGACGGGATGCCTTTTGCTTATCCAGATTTTCTCGAATCTTATTTTCTGCCCACCAGCATACCGGAATTGCCCTGCATCATCATGGCCGCCCGGCGCTCGAAGCCGCAGCCCACCTCCAGCAGGTCTCCGTGCCCATCGAAGTCAAGGCTGCTGACGATGGTCTGATTGCCGCCCTTGCCGAAAGCATATTGGCAGCGGATCCATGCCATCCAGGCCAGCAGCGCCAACACGCCGGCAACCACTATGGCCAACACGATGCCCAGATCTTGAACGCGGCAAACGACAGCACGGCCAGCACCAGAGCCGCCAGCGCAATTCCGCCGAAGACATAGAACACCGGGTTAGACATCCAGCTGCCGCAGTCCTCGCCATGAGTGCCTACCCGGAAATGTTGTTTTTCATTTAAGCGACTTTTTTCTTCTTAAAAATGTACTTTTTCTCGAAAATCGCGGCCGCAATACACCAGATCACGATGGCGGTATTCGTGCTGCTCTGGCTCATGACGGACATCCAAGTAGCAACAGGCACCCGCATGGCTTGGGCAACATCCGGAATGACGGCCAGCAGGATGTTCCACGTGACCGGATGAAACACCAGCATCCACCGGGGATAACGGGTTTTGCTCACAAGCAGCATCACGAAGTGGAGCCCGATCATCAGCACCATCGGAAAATACATCGGGAGAATTGCGATGAGCATATCGTCCTGATAGGCCGTGACTGCCGCAATGGCGGCTTCCGCTCCGATGCGCGGGCCCAGATAGGTGGTGAACCACGCCAGCGTCGCCGACCAGAGATGGATCGCCAGCGCCACCGCGACGGTGAAAATTCCGCACAGGTACTGGACCATTTTTGTTTTCCGGTACTTTTCGTCGATGTCCGCGTTCAGCGCTTTTACCAGAAAGCAATAGAGGAAGCTCCCGACCGCGCCCATGCCGACGATGAGCACAGGCCGCCACAACCCATAGGAACCGGACAGGTAGTAGGCCCGGTTGAACATCCCCGTGTCCGTCCCCTGAAGGGGGATGCACCCCAGCAGCCAGTCTCCGGCGGCCATCAGGACCCCGCCCACCGCAGCGAGAACACACCACCGGACAAACTTTTTTCTTTCCTCTGCCTTCATTTTTTCGCCTCCCATTGCGGGTCATAAAGTTACTTTTGCGGTATAGCGGACGCCCTGTCTTCCCTCCCGCTGGAGCTGTTTGATATGGCCTTCCGTGGCTTTTCTTTTTTCATGCAGGGCATCTTTTATCGCACTCATTTTTCCACACATCCCGTATGATCCGCATTTCGCGGGCGCAGTTAGATATGACTAACCTTTTGCTTTCATAGCAGCCAAAAAATCGCGTCCTGTCAAGATGCCGCTGTCCCGCCCTGCCGGCCGGCGCTGAGGTTGGATTTCCCGCCGCTCCGCTCCAAATTTCTTGACTTTTCGCCCGACAATTTGTAATCTTACATCGTATAATTCTATAGGAAGAGGAGGCGAAGCCATGCAGGGAGATTTTGAGGCGTTCTATCTGCGGCACTTCAAGGCCATCTACCGGGTCTGCTACGCCTTTATGAAAAACGCACAGGACGCCGAGGACTGCACGGAGGACGCCTTTGTCCGGGCCATGACCAGCGACGTTGCCTTTGAAAACGAGCGGCACGAGCGCTCGTGGCTGACCACGACCGCCATGAACATCTGCAAGGACAGACTCAAGCACTGGTGGCGGCAGAAGGTGACGCCCATTGACGAGGAAACGGAGCGGGCCGCCCCGGCGCCGGATGAAAAAAGCGAGGTCATAGACGCAGTGATGGCTCTGCCGGTGAAATACAAGGAGGTCGTCTGGCTGCACTACTATGAGGGCTACCAGACCGACGAGATCGCAGCCATGCTGAACAGGCCGCCGTCCACGGTGCGGAACCAGCTGCGGGACGCCCGCGCGAAATTAAAGCTGACGCTTGGAGGTGAGGACGCATGAACGAAAATGAGATCAAAAAAGCATTTGATGGCATCGAGCCGGAAGCCGGGGCACAGGAGCGGATGTACGCCAACATTCTGAAAAAAGCCGCGGCACAGGAAGAGCACAAGGTAGTTGAGCTGCCTGTCGAAAAAACAAACGCCACTGCCGGACAAAAGCGCCGCTCCGCCCCCGTCTGGCGGCGCTGGGGCAGTCTGGCCGCCTGTCTGGTCCTCGTTCTGGCGGCCTGCGTCATCCTGCCGCGGCTGACAGATCAGGGCGAGCTGAGCGACCCGCCGGTCATGGTCGGCTCCCCCTTCGAGGATGTGACCGGGCCGGAGGATTTTGAAAAGCTGGGCTTTACCATCGACGCCCCGGAGGGCGCGGAAAACCTATACTACTGCATTTACGACGGGGCCATCGCCCGGGTGGACTTCACGCTGGATGGCCACGAGTACAGCTACGAAGCCGCCAAATTGGACGGCAACTTCTCCCGGGCGGAGGGGGACGCCGTGGGCAGCGTGTCCCTGAACGCGGAGTACGGCGCGGTACTGGACCGCCTGTCTCCCGACACTTGGCGGGCCCACTGGAGCCGGGACGGCGTGAGCTACTACCTCACCAACTTCGACGGCGCGGCGGAAGCAGATATCACCGCCGTCGCGCAGGCCCTCATTTCCGCTCCCTGAGCCAAACAGAAAACAGCCGGAATGACATCGCGTCATTCCGGCTGTTTTAATTTTATGGATTTAGTTCTGGGTATTGCCGCTCTTCGGCAGCGCCCGGGTGTCCTTCCGGATCATCACCGCCGCGTACACCGCCACCAGCAGCTCTGTGACCGGCATGGCAAACCAGAGCGCATCCGCGCTGACCACCACCGGGAGGATCATGATCAGGATACCGCTGATGACAAGGCCCCGGGCCACCGACACCACAAAGGCCGCCGCAGGCTTCATGATGGCCTGGAAATAATAAGTGGAAAAGATGTTGAACGGCAGCAGCAGGAACGACAGCGCGTAGGTCCGGACGATGGCGGGGGCCATTTCCAGGATCTCCGCCGTAGGCGCCATGAAGATGCGGATGTAGACGTTGGGGCACGCCATGCTCAGCGCCGTCCAGAACACGCCAAAAAACGCCGTGGTCCACAGCGCCAGCCGGAGGGTCTCCCGGATGCGCTCTCCCCTGCCCGCGCCGAAATTGGTGGAGATGATGGGCTGGGCCGCCTGCCCGACGCTGTAGGCGCAGCACTGGACAAAGGTGCTGACCTGAACGATCGGGCCGTAGATGGCCAGCGCGTTGGCCCCGAGGTACTTCATGATCTGGCGGTTGAACAGCACCGTCAGGATGCCCATCGCCACGTCGATGAAGAAGGTGGAAAAGCCGGTGACGGAGATCTCCCGGAGCTTTCCGAACAGCCGCTCCGGCTTTACCAGACGGAGGGTGTTCTTCCGCTTGAAGAAATGCGTCAGCATTACGAGGAACGAAATGCCGGAGCCGATGGCCGTGGCGAAGCCCGCGCCGAAAATGCCCATGTCGCAGGTGAAGACAAAGAAATAATCGCCGAAGACGTTGAAAATGCCGCCGGACAGCACGCTGACGGTAGCAAGCCCCGGGTCCCCGTCGTTCCGCAGGAACGCCGCCAGCATCTGGTTGAACAGGAACAGCGGGAACACGTACCCCACCGGCCGCATATACCGCTGCGCCAGCGCCAGCAGCGACTCGTCCGCGCCGAAAAAGGTCAGGATCGGCCGCTCAAAAATCAGGATGCCTGCCCACGACAGAATTGCCAGTGCCACCGCGCCGATCACCGCCGCCGTGAAGTACTGGTTTTCGCTGCCGTCGCCCTTTCCGCCGCTGCCGCGCCTTGTGCTGAAGATGACGCTGCCGCCGATCCCCACCAGCAGGCCGAGGCTGTAAATGATGTTCCACACCGGCGCGACGACCGCCAGCGCCGCCGTGCCCTCCGGCCCGTGGTACTGCCCCACCATCGCCGTGTCCACGATGGAGTAGATACTGGAAACAAGTGCGCTGCCAAAGGCCGCCGACAGGTATTTGAGGTACATCGGCCTGATCCTGCCGTTCAGAAAATCCATGCTGAATTCCTCCTTTTGACGTGAAAAAAAGCCGGATAAGAAGCAGACATTTCAGTCTGTCTCTTATCCGGCTGCTGTTTCCTGAGAACAACTCGCCCTCCGAGCGAACGAAGGATATTGTAGCGTCCCGCCCGCCGTTTGTCAAGCCGGGATACAAATTTCTTTTTTCAAAAATTTTTTGTATCTTGCCCGACATTTCGCGCCGCCCACTCGTATGGATGTATGGACGGGCAAAAGAACGGCGTTTCCGGAGACGCCCCTCCGCCGCCCGGCAAACATTTTGAATTTCAAAGGAGCAGACAGAAATGAAACGCATTCTGACTTTTGTACTGGCGCTGACCATGGTGCTGTCCCTCGCCGCCTGCGGCAGCAAAGCCGACGACAACAAAAAGAACGGTAACGGCGCAGAAGTGACGATGACCGCGCAGGAGATTATGGACACTTTGAAAGAAAAGCTGGGCGACAGCTTTGAATGCGACACCGCTGAGGATGAGGCCCGCATGAGCGGCTATTGGGGGCTGGACATGAGTAAGGTAGAGGATTGGGCTGCCATGAGTAACTCTAATTCGAGTCTGAATCCCAGCACTGCCGTGATTGTCAAGGTCAAGGACGGTTACGCGCAGGATGCCGCCGCGCTGCTTCAGCGCGGCTATGAGCAGACCCTCAGCTACTCCCGGATGTACAACATGGACCTGCAGAAGGTCTTACAGGCTCGCCTGTTCGTGAACGGCAACTATGTGGCTCTGCTGAACCTCGGCGCGCAGGGCGACTGGGAGGCAAGCGACGAAGAACAGGCCAAGTTCGCCGCCGACGAGGCCGCTAAGGTGGACGAGGTTTGGAGCGGTATTTTCGGCTCCGCCGACAACTCCATCACCATCCCGGAGGACGACCTCGAGGGCCTTGACGGTGAACCCGTCATCGGCGGCTGATCTCAATGGTATTCTCCAGCCTGACGTTTTTGCAATGCTTTCTGTCCCTGTGTCTTCTGGCGTATTTCCTTGTCCCGCGGAAATGGCGCAACGGCGTGCTGTTTCTGTTCAGCCTGCTGTTTTACGCGTGGGGCGAGCCGGTCTATGTGGTGCTGATGCTGTTTTCCACCGCACTGGACTATACCTGCGGACAAATGGTAGAGCGGCACCGGGGACGGCGGGGCGCGAAAATCGCGCTTCTGGTGTCGGTGTGCGTGAATCTCGGCCTGCTGGGCGTATTCAAATATAGCGACTTCCTTATTGGTACGATCAATTCTTTGTGCGGCACGGCGCTCCCGCAGCCAAATCTGCCCCTGCCCATCGGCATCAGCTTCTATACATTCCAGACCATGAGCTACACCATCGACGTCTACCGCGGCGAAGCGAAAGCGCAGAAAAATATCATCAATTTCGGCGCGTATGTGACCCTGTTTCCCCAACTCATCGCGGGCCCCATCGTCCGCTACCAGACGGTGGCGGACGAGCTGGAGCACCGGGATTGCACCGCCGACCTCTTCGCCGATGGCGTGAAGCGCTTTGTCTGCGGCGTGGGGAAAAAGGTGCTGCTGGCCAACAACATCGGCCTTTTGTGGGAGGCGGCGAGCGCCCAGACCTCTCCCACGGTGCTGACGGCGTGGCTGGGGGTCATCGCCTACGGATTTCAGATCTACTTTGACTTTTCCGGCTACTCCGACATGGCCATCGGCCTTGGACGGATGCTGGGGTTCCGCTTTCTGGAAAACTTCAACTACCCGTTCTTGGCGGACAGCATCACCGATTTCTGGCGGCGCTGGCACATCTCCATGGGAACATGGTTTCGGGATTATGTGTATATCCCCCTCGGCGGCAACAAGGGCGGCCTTGCAAAGCAGCTGCGCAACATCGCCGTCGTCTGGCTGCTGACGGGCTTCTGGCACGGGGCCAGCTGGAACTTCGTGCTCTGGGGCGTGTATTTCGGTGTCCTGCTGGTGCTGGAAAAGCTGTTCCTGCTCCGTTGGCTCCAAAAGCTGCCCGCCGCCCTGCGGCACCTCTACGCACTGTTTCTGGTAACGGTCAGCTGGACGCTCTTTGCGTTCACGGACATTGCGAAGGGCCTTGCGTGGCTGAAAGCTATGTTCTCCGGCGCGCCGTTTGACAGCGGCAGCCTGTATCTTCTGCTGACCTACGGACCGATGCTGCTGATTTGCGCGCTGGCGGCCACGCCCCTCGGCAAACGCTGCTACGAAACGCTCAGCGCACGGCTGGGACAGCGGACGCTGACCGCCGTGGACTGCGGCGGCCTGCTCTGTGTGCTGGCAACGACCATGGCGTATCTGGTCAACTGCAGCTACAATCCGTTCCTGTACTTCCGGTTCTGAGGTGAACACCATGCGAAACAAGATCATAACCTCATTTTTCTGCCTGCTGCTGGCGGCGTCCGCGCTCGCCGGGCTGTTCCTGCCGGACCGCTACTACTCAGAGCGGGAAAAGCGCACCCTGACGCAGAAGCCGAAGTTCACCGCCGCCGACTTTATCTCCGGCAAATTCAGCGACGAACTGGAGGACTACCTCACCGATCAGGTCCCTCTGCGGGACGGCTGGGTCACGCTGAAAACCTATCTGGAACTGGCGGTGGGCAAGCGGGAGAGCGGCGGCGTCTATATCGGCAGGGACAAGTACCTGATGGACAAATTCACCTCATACAGCAAAAAGCAGCTCGCGGCCAACACGGACGCGCTGGCGGAGCTGCAAAAGGAGCTGGCGGCGGAGGGAATCTCCATGAGCACCATCCTCGTCCCCGTGGCGGCGCAGGTGCTGACGGATAAGCTGCCCGCTTACGCGCCCGTGGCGGATTATGCCGCCATCTTGCAGGTACTGACCGATGCAGGCGTTGATACGGTGGATGTGTTCTCCGCCCTCGCCGCTCACAGCGGGGAAAACATCTACTACCGCACCGACCACCACTGGACAAGCCTTGGAGCCTACTACGCCTACTGCGCGTGGCGGGGCATCGAGCTGAACACAGACGAGTGGACGCGGGAGGTCCTCTGCGGCAACTTCCGCGGCACGACGTGGAACAAGGTCCCGCTGCCCTCCGTTCCCGCCGAGGAGATCACCGCGTGGTACAAACACGCAAATAGAAGCGTTTCCTATAACGGCGGCCAGTACGAAACGGACAGCATCTACGAGCGCAAATATCTGGACGGCAGCGACCAGTACGCCGTGTTCCTCAACTCCAATCAGGCGCAGACGGTCATCTCCGGCAGCGGAAAGAGCGGCAAGCTCCTGCTCATCAAGGATTCCTACGGCAACACGTTTGCGCAGTTCCCCGCGGAGGATTACGCGGAGGTCCACGTCCTCGACCTGCGGTTTTTCAAGGGCGACGCGGCGGAATACGCCAAGGAAAACGGCATCACCGATGTGCTGGTGCTGTACGGCGCGCAGAATTTCGTGAAGGACACGAACCTGCGGTTCTGAGCAGACCTTTCAGAAGGAGATCGCCCTCGTCTCAGAAAATTCCGCCGTGTGGTACGGGACTGTCCGCCCAAATTCGTTCTTCCCTGCCAGCCTCTCGAACTGCCCGTGATTCAGGTGCACCGGATAGCGCAGCAGCACCATTTTCCCCTGCCGGAACAGGCTTTCGCTATAAGAATCTTTTTCCAATGTTCCGGTCATGACCGCCATTCCGCCCAGCGACAGCACCCGCTCGGCTATGCTTTGCGCCGCCGCGCTCCGCAGCTGCGGGTCGCTGACGAACACAATGCCCTGCGTCTGCCCCTCATACGGGCAGACCGGGGCGTTTATGTTTACCGCCTTGTACCAGAAGCCGCCCGCGTTCTGTTCCGCCAAGTTTCGCAGAAAAAGCTCGTCGGCGTAATAGGAAACGCCGGGCAGGCGGTCGGAAAACAGCTTCAGGATCTCCAGTCCTCGCCCATATTTCGGCACGGGGAACAACAGCAGCTGATGCGCGGACAGCAGCCGTTCCGTCTCCCGGACGAGCCGGTCGCAGGCCGCGGCATAGGGCGTCTCATCCCGCCCGTAGGCGCAGTCCAGCACAGCGAGGTTGGCCCGCTGGTTCCGGATGGGGTCGCAGGCATAGACCCGCGTATCCTCGGTGTAGTCCCCGGAAAAAAATACGGATTTTCCGCTTTCCGCAAAGCGATACCACACACTGCCTGTGCAATGACCGCTGCGCCCCCACTGGATGAACAGATTTTGAAACTGCCCTGTCCTGTTGGGGCAAAGTTTTTCCAATGTTTGCCCTCTCTGAACGGAAAACGGAAGCTGACACAGCGTTTCCGCCGCCGCGATCACCGTTCCATGAAATCCGTTTTCATACAGCCACGGCAGCGCCCCAGTGTGGTCGGTGTGAGAATGTGTCAGGAACACCGCATCCAGACTGTGAATCTGCTCCGACGTCAGGCAGGGGTACGGATCCTCCGGCGTGTCCGCCATCATTCCGCAGTCCACAAGGAAGCGGATCGTCTCCCCCTGCACATAAAAGCAGTTGCGGCCGTGCTCGCCCACGCCGCCCGCGATGAATAATTCCATATTATACCTTCTTCTTCCCCACGCAGCGGTTGAATACGAGAAGCGCCGCGGTGGTGATAAGGACGCACAGCACCGCCATGGCCATGCCGAGGGACACGCTGCCCTGCTCAAACTCGCGGTTGATATACGTGGAGACCACCAGCGTATTGGGCGGTGCGATGAGGCTGGCGGTTACCAGCTCCCGGAAGGCGATGATGAAGATCATCATCCATCCCGCAAAGATGCCCCGGGAGATCATGGGCAGGGTCACGCGGCGGAACACATAGGCCGACGAGCCGCCGAACACGCGGCCCGCCTGCAAAAGATTGTCGTTGATCTGGGTAAAGGCAGAGGTGACATACTGCACCGTGTACGGCAGATACAGCACCACATACGCCAGCACCATGATGCCGATGGTGTTGTAGATCGGGAGCACCTTGTAGATCGCGTTCCAGAACAGCATAATGCCGATGACCAGCACGATGCTGGGCAGCATTTCGGGCAGCAGGCTGATGCCCTCGAGGGCCTTTTTGAGAAAGCCTTTCGCCTTGCGCACGGCGACCACCACCGCCGTGCCGATGACGGAGCAGATGGTGGCGGAGGACACGGCGAGGAACAGGCTCTTCCAGATGGAAGCGAGGGCCTTGGGCGTGGTCAGCAGCTCCTTATAGTGGTCAAGGGTGAAGTTCCCGGCGGCAAGGCCGTAGCCCCGCAGCTTGATGAGCGAGGTGGAGATGATGGAAAAATACGGCACGCCGATGGCCACCAGCACCACAAGAAGCACCCACAGCCATGCACCGATCTGCCCGACAGCGGACAGCTTTGTCTGTGCCGGACGGCTGCCCTTGCCGCTGACCAGACGGTAGCTGTTTTTGCTCGTAATATAGTTCTGCATCAGCCACATGGCCATACAGATGCAGACCAGAATGGAGGACAGGCTGGCCGAGCGGCCAAAGTCGATGGGCGCGGTGGTGGAGTAGCGGTGAATGTCGGTGGTGAACACGTAGAACCCGATGCGCCGCCCCAGTGTGTAGGGTGTGCCGTATTCAGACATGGTCTTGACGAACACCAGCAGCGCCCCGATGGCATAGTTGCCGGTCAGCAGCGGGGCAAAAATTTTCCGCAGCCGCATTCCGAAGCCCGCGCCGAACACCGCACCGCTTTCCTCAAGACTTGCCGGAATATTCAGCATGGCGTTTTTCAGCATGGTCATGAGGAACGGGAACACGTGCAGGCTCATCACCAGCACCAGCCCTCCGAAGCAAAAAAAGCCCTCCGACCACGAGCCGGTGGCGGGAAAAAGCTGCTGGAACAGTCCCTTTTTCTGCATGAACAGGATCCAGCCCATGGACGCGATGTACGGCGGCGTCATGAACGGGATCATGAAGATGATATCCAGCCAGCTGTGCTTTTTGAACTGGGTTCGTGCCAGCAGATACGCCGTCGGCACAGCGATGACCGTCGAGCACAGCACAACGCATACACCCAGCAGCAAAGAGTTGCAGACGGTCTGTACATTTTCAGACCCTGCGATGGTCTGCCACGCCTGATACAGGTCAAGGCGGCCATCTACGATGACCGCCTTGGCGAAAACTGTGATCAGAGGGCAGAGAATCAAGCCGGTCAGAAGCACCAGCAGCAGTGCCAGCGGTAGATTCTTTTTCAGATCGATTTGTCTCATATGCCCTCCGCTTTCTTACTTGCAGAGGCTGTTGAGCTTGGCTGCGGTGTCGGAAGCAACCTCCATCATTTTGTCCCAATCGGTCGTAATCTGGGGAATATCGGAGAGGTTGGTGCGGCTGTCACACTGGATATCACTGCGGCCGGGCAGCAGATAGGCGTCAGCAACCAGCTTCTGTGCCTCGTCACTGAACAGGAAGTCCACAAAAGCCTTGGCGTTGTCCATGTTGGGGGCAGTCTTGAGGATCATGGCCGGACGGGGATTGACCACCGTGCCGGAGGCGGGATAGTAGATGTTCAGCGGCTCGCCCTTGGCCATGGAGGAATAGGCGTTGTAGTCCACGCCCGCGATCAGGATGCCCTTTTCGCCGGTGGTGACGGCTTCGAGCGCCGCCTTGTTCGCGCCGGGGACGGTCAGGCCGTTGTCGGCCCAGCTCTGCAGGATGGCTTCGCCGTCAGCCGTGCCGGTCACGAAGCCCGCGAGGAAGTCCTTGCAC
>CAKUKL010000013.1 GCA_934662925.1 uncultured Oscillospiraceae bacterium
CAGCAGGCCCACCTGGACTACGTTCAGGGCCGTTTCTCGGTTGGGCTCGCCACTGTCGCCCGGCTGGTCTGGGGCGTGTCCGACTCCTGCGCGTACAGCTACGCCGCAAAGCGGGGACTCAGCTACCAGAGCTTCCGCGGCAGCCACAACGCCGAGGGCTTCGCCGGGCTGAAGAGCTGGAGCGGCCTGTACGGCGAGGCGGAAGCGCCCGAGGAAGAGCCGGAGGAGACCGACGAAATCCCCGCCGCAGAGGAGCCCACGGAAGCCGCCGCGGAGTCCGTACTGGCCCGGATGCTGTGCTCCGGCACGGTACTGCGGCTGAGCGGGACCCCGGAGGAGCTGACCCGGGCCATCGCGGAAGCCCTCGCCGGGCGGGACGCGGAGCTGGAGATTTCCTTCTGCTTCAGAAACTGAGGAGGTAACTGTAAATGAACACCAAGTATCTGACCCGCAAAGTGACCATTGACCGGGCCGGGCTGTCCCGGCTGTTTGCCCGCATCACGTCTCAGGGCGCCGCAGACGCCGCCGAGGCGGGCGGCAAGAAGGCCATGTACGCGATGATGGACATGCTCATCCACAGCATGACGGCCACCGAGATGGCGAATGCGCTGTTCGGTGATGAGGAGAAGGCCCGAGCCATCAGTGGCGGACGGTATGCCCTGGCCGCGCTGAGCGCGATCCGCAGCATGTCCGAGCCGCCGGAGTCCTTCCCCGCGGACGACGCCCGCTCCGCCAGCGAGTCCATGGCCTACGCGGCCATGCGCCTGCTGACCGACGCCGCCGACGAGCTGTTCGGCGCAGACAAGGATGAGGTGGACGACGATGAATGAACAGGAGTTCCTGACGTTCGCCCGGCAGGAGATGGCCCGCCTCGCACGGGAGATGTCCGGCGAGGACCCTGCATCCGACCGCTACACGAAGCTGATGACCCAGATGAGCAATCTGGTCTGGCTGGTCCGGGACGTCCCCGGTGAACATACCGCTCCGGCTGGCGTGGAGAACGCGGTCGTCTATGAGCCGATGTTCGACGAGCCGAAGCAGGAGACCGGGACTTGGGAGCCCGGCGGCGGGGAAGCCGTCAAGGAAGAGCCTGCCCCCGTTGAGGAAGAGCCCGCCCCCGTTGAGGAAGAGCCCGCGGTTGACCGGGTGGCCCTCCGCGCGGCCCTCGCCGAGGCAAAGAGCAAGGGCGTGAACCTCTCCGAGCTGCTCCGCCAGTTCGGCGTCCGCAAGTATTCCGACGTGCCCGACGACAAACTGGCCGAGCTGGACCGGCTGCGCCGGGAGGCCGTGGAGGCCCTGGGCTGATGCCTGGATTACACGCCGTCCTGTCTGCGTCCAGCTCGAAGCGGTGGCTGTCCTGCCCGCCCTCTGCCCGGCTGGAGGAAAAGCTGAAGGGAATCTTCGGCGAGAAGTCCTCCCCTTACGCCGCGGCCGGGACACAGGCCCACGCCGCCGCGGAGCTGAAACTGAGACACAGTCTGGGCGAGCTGAACGACTTCAACTACAACGCCCAGCGGGAACAGCTGGGCCTGATGGAGCGCAGTTATGAGATCGCGGTGGACACCTACTGCGACGAGGTGCTGTCCCGCTACTACACGGCGCAGAAGATCGACCCCGGCGCAGTGCTGCTGCTGGAGCAGCGGCTGGACTTCTCGCCCTGGGTCCCGAGCGGGTTCGGCACCGGCGACGCGGTGATCATCTCGGACAAGACTCTGGAGGTCATGGACGCCAAGTTCGGGTCCGGGGTGCGCATCGTCGCCATAGGCAACACACAAGCCCGGCTGTACGGCCTCGGGGCCATCAATGTTTTCGGGCTCCTCTATGACTTCACCCACGTGCGGAACACCATCATCCAGCCCCGGGTAAACGAGGACCCGGTGACGGAGGAGACCCTGACCCGGGAGGAGCTGGAGACGTGGGGCGAGAGCATCCGCCCGACGGCGGAGCTGGCGTGGAAGGGGCTGGGCGAGTACAAGCCCGGCGACCACTGCAAATTCTGCGCCGCCCGCGCCCTGTGCGCCGCACGGGCCGCAGAAGCCATGCGGGGCTTCACCCACGGCTTCGCCACGCCGGGGCTCATCGACGACGCGGACATCCCCGGCATTCTGGAGGTGGCCGACGTCGCGGAGAGCTGGATCCGTGACGTCCGGGCCTACGCCCGGAATCAGGCGCTCCGGGGGCAAAAGTGGGCTGGATTCAAATTAGTCCGGGGGCGCAAGGGCAACCGGGCCTGGAAAGACGAGGAGGCCGTCCGGGAGCAGCTCATCCGGGCGGGATACACCGAGGAGCAGTACGCGGTCCACAAGCTGCGGCCCCCCGGCGAGATCGAGAAGGAGCTGGGCAAGCAGGCATTCAGCGCCCTCGTAGCAAAGTACGTCACGCAGACCGAAGGGGCGCTGAATCTGGTGCCTGAGAGCGACAAGAGGATAGAGTTCGCCGCAGCAGACGCGGACTTTTCCGACCTGGTAAATGACAACCCTACATCTGAAACCTGAAGGAGAAATGCAAAATGGCAAACTACAACAAGAAGATCAGTGACACCTGCGTTCGTCTGGGCGAAGTCCGCTTTTCCTACGCCCACGTGTTCGAGCCCCGCCAGAGCGACAACGGCGGTGAACCCAAGTACAGCGTGTGCATCCTGATCCCCAAGACCGACAAGGCCACGGTGGAGCTGGTGCGGGAGGCCGTGGCCGCCGCCGAGGAGAAGGGCAAGACCACGAAGTGGGGCGGCAAGCTCCCCGCCAAGCGCGGCAATCCCCTCCGCGACGGCGACGAGGAGGAGAAGGGCCCCGAGTATGAGGGGATGTACTTCCTCAACGCCTCCAGCAAGCAGAAGCCCGGCGTCCGCGTTCTGGAGGGCGGCAAGGTGGTGGAGGCCCTGGACACCGAGGACTTCTACTCCGGCTGCTGGGGCGCGGTGACGGTGAACTTCTTCCCCTACGACTCCTCCGGCAATAAGGGCGTGGGCGCGGGCCTGAACAACCTCATCAAGACCCGGGACGACGAGCGCCTGGCCGGCGGCGCCACCGCGGAGCAGGACTTCGCGGACCTGGGGGATGAATTGGACTAAAGACACGGGCGGCAGCGCCTGAAAACGAAACAGGGCCCCCGCGGGAGCGGGGGCCCTATCTGCCAAAAGGAGGTACATACATGAAGATCATCAACGCATCCGTAGAGATACTGACCCCTCTGGTCGGGGACGCCGTCCTGCGCCACATCGAGCAATGCGGGCGGGTCTGCTACAAGTCCGAACACCGGATCACAGAGGGCAGCGCGGAGAAGTTTGTCCGGAACATCATCAGGCGGGGCCACGAGGCCGTGCTGGAGCACTTCGACATCACGGTGCGGTTCATCTGCGACCGGGGCGTAAGCCACGAGATCGTCCGGCACCGGATGGCCAGCTACTGTCAGGAGAGCACCCGCTACTGCAACTATTCCAAGGAGGGCTTCGGCGGCGAGATCACGGTCATTGCCCCGTGTTACCTTTCGGAGAATACCGACGGCTGGATGCTGTGGGAAGAGGGATGCCTCGCCGCTGAAACGGCGTATTTCAATCTACTGGACTACGGTTGCACCCCGCAGGAGGCCCGGGCCGTGCTCCCCAACAGCCTCAAGACCGAGGTTGTCATGACAGCCAACCTGCGGGAGTGGCGTCACTTCCTTCGTCTGCGCACCGACCCCGCGGCCCACGTCCAGATGCGCGAGGTGGCCGGGCAGCTGCTCGACCAGCTCCGGGCACAGGTCCCCGTGGTGTTTGACGACATCGGAGCACGGGCATGAGAGACCTGACACTGGACATTGAGACCTACTCCAGCGAGGACCTGGGCGAGACGGGGGTCCACCGGTACGCCGAGGCGCCGGATTTCGAGATCCAGCTGCTGAGCTACTGCTTCGACGACGGGGAGGTCCGGACGGTGGATCTGGCGATGGGCGACGAGCTGCCGGACGAGCTGCGCGCCGCCCTCACGGACCCCGGGGTGCGCAAGTGGGCCCACAACGCCGCCTTCGAGCGGACGTGCCTTGCCGCGTGGCTGGGGGTGCCCATGCCCGCGGAGCAGTGGTGGGACGACATGGTGCTTTGCGCGGTGTGCGGTCTGCCCATGAGTCTGGGTGAGGCGGGCGCGGCCCTCGGGATGCCGGAGGACAAGGCGAAGGACCGAGCAGGCAAGGCCCTCGTCCGGTGGTTCTCCCAGCCCTACAAGGCCACGAAGAAGCGGCCCGGGGGACGGCATATGCCCGCGGACTATCCGGAGAAGTGGGAGCAGTACCGGGAGTACAACCGGCAGGACGTGGTGGCCGAGCGGGCCATCCACAATATGCTCCGCCGGTGGATACCGGGAAAGACGGAGCACCGGGCCTGGGTCGTGGACCAGGGGATCAACGACCGGGGCATCCGGGTGGACCTTGACCTTGCCCGGAACGCCGTGGCCTTCGACGCACGGTACAAGGCCCAGCTCACGGAGCAGGCCATCGCGGTATCCGGGCTGGAGAACCCCAACAGCGTGACGCAGATCAAGGCGTGGCTGCTGGAACAGGAGGGCCTGGCGGTACCCAGTCTGAACAAGAAGGTGGTGGCCGACGTGGTGGCACAGCTCCAGACGGACCGGGCCCGGCAGTTCATGGACATCCGGAAGGAGCTGTCCAAGAGCTCCACGGCGAAGTACAGCGCCATGGTGCGCTCCGTCTGCGCGGACGAGCACGTCCGGGGTTGCTTCCAGTTCTGCGGCGCAGGACGGACCGGGCGCTGGGCCGGACGGCGGGTACAGCTCCAGAACCTCGCCAAGAATAAGATGGAGGACATCGGCACCTGCCGGGAGCTGGTGCGGACCGGGGACTACGAGACACTGGAGCTGCTGTACGGCAACGTGACCGGGTGCCTGTCCGAGCTGGTGCGCACGGCCCTCATCCCCGAGGAGGGGCACCGGTTCATCGTGTGCGACTACTCCGCCATCGAGGCCCGGGTACTGGCGTGGATCAGCGGCGAGGAGTGGGCGCTGGAGGAGTTCCGGGGTGCGGGCCAGATCTACGAGGCCACCGGGGCCATGATGTTCCACGTGCCCAAGGAGACCATCGCCAAGGGCGGCTGCAACCACGACAAGCGGCAGGCGGCCAAGACGGCTGTGCTGGCCTGCGTGGCCGAGGGCCAGCTTGTGCTCACCGACCGGGGGCCCGTCCCCGTCGAGTCCGTGAACATTGACGACCTTCTGTGGGACGGGGCCGAATGGGTCCGCCACGAGGGAGTGGCTTTCCAGGGCATACGGGACACGGTGCTGGTGAATGGCGTGGAGCTCACGGACGACCACAAGATACTGACTGAGAAAGGGATGATGGCCTGTGGCAATGCTGCGGGACTTAACTGGGCAGACGTTCGGCTACCTGACGGTCCTGGGACCCGGTGCGGTGCACACGAGCCCCTGCGGGCGGGCATCGCGGAAGTGGCGCTGCCTGTGCGTATGCGGAAATGTGAAAGAGATCCAGGCGGATCACCTGATCCGAACGAAGAAGCCGACCAAGTCTTGCGGATGTATGTCCCGGGCGCTGGACGCGGCGGGTCACACGAAGCACGGGATGACGGACTCGAAGCTGTACAGCATCTGGAACCAGATGCGGCAGCGGTGCGCCAACCCGAAGGACAAGAGCTGGGCTCGCTACGGTGGGCGGGGCATCCGCGTATGCGACAGGTGGCAGACAAGTTTTCAGAACTTCTTAGACGACATGGGCCCCACATGGAAGCCCGGTCTCCAGATCGAACGTCTGGACAACTCAGCGGGGTACTCCCCGGAAAACTGCATCTGGGCCACACGGTCTCAGCAGGGGCGGAACAAGCGGAACAATATCCGGGTATCGACGCCCCTGGGGGATATGACGCTGGCAGAACTGGCCGAACGGGTCGGACTCAAATACGGGACGCTGCAATCCAGGTACTACCGGAAAAAGCCATTGTTGTCCGCAGAGGAAGAAGAGCGGTTAAGACATACGACCTGATCAATGCCGGTCCCCGGCACCGATTCTGTCTGGTGGACCATGAGTCCGGCGCTCTGCGGTGCGTATCAAATTGCGGCTACGGCGGGGGCGTGAACGCCCTGAAGGCCTTCGGCGCGGACAAGATGGGCATGACCGAGGAGGACATGGTGGAGACCGTGGACCTCTGGCGGGCGGCCAACAAGGGCGCCTGCAAGCTGTGGCGGGAGCTGGAGCGGGCCGCCATCCGCAGCGTGGTGCATGGCGGGACGGCGCTGTCCCGGACCGGGAACATCCGGTTCGACTTCGAGCAGGGCATCCTCTGGATGACGCTGCCCTCCGGACGGCGGATCGCCTACTTCGGGGTCCGGTACGGGGACAGCAGGTGGGGCGGAGGCCGCCGGGCGCTCAGCTACATGGGCATCGACCAGGACAAGCACAAGTGGTCCCGGCTGGAGACATGGGGCGGGAAGCTCACGGAGAATCTGGTCCAGGCGACGGCGCGGGACTGCCTGCGGGACGCGATGCAGGCCCTCACCGACGCGGGGTTCCAGATCCGCGCCCACATCCACGACGAGGTGGTGATCTCCGAGCCCCGGGACGGGCGGACACTGGATGAGGTATCCGCCATCATGGGCCGGGCGCTCCCGTGGGCCCCTGGGCTGCCCCTTCGGGGCGACGGCTACTACTGCGACTACTACATCAAGGACTGAAGGAGACCGAACATGACACGACAAAGACGAAAACACCGCCGGACGGCGGCATTACAGGTCCTCGCCCTCGCCGGAGGGGTCGTGGCCCTCGCGGGGGCGGCGCTGCTGCTGGGCTACCAGCTGGGGAGCCGCGCCGAGGCGGCGGAGCCGGTGGCCGCGCAGCTAACCATTCGGGGGGAGCTGCCCGGCCTCCCCCGGGGCGCGGAGCTCTACTGCCCGACCCGGGAGGCGGAGCCCTGGTACGCCCTCACCGCGGATGAGCGGGACCTGGTGGAGCGGGTGGTGGCCGCGGAGAGCGGGAACCAGACGCTGGAGGGGCAGATGGCCGTGGCCCAGTGCATCCTGAACACGGCGGAGGCCATGGAGCTCCGGCCGGATACCGTGGTGCTGGCCCCCAACCAGTACGCGGACCCCGCGGTCCGGGGGCAGGTGACGGACAGCGTCCGGGAGGCGGTCCGCCGGGTATTTGACAACGGGGAGCGCGTGACGGAGGAGCCCATCCGGTTCTTCTACGCGCCCCGGTACAGCGCGGGCCGCTGGCACGAGTCCGCGCTGGAGTACGTGATCACCATCGGGGGGCACAAATTCTTCAAGCTCCCCGGGGCGTGACAAGGCACAGCAGGCAAAGGAGGACATATGAAACTACTGATAGGGGGGAGCCCCTGCACTCACTGGAGTATCGCACAGACCAAGAACCGCGAGACTGAGGCCAGCGGCATCGGCTGGGAGCTGTTCCTGAATTACCGCATCGCCCGGGACAAGTACCAGCCGGACTATTTCTTGTACGAGAACAACAAGTCCATGTCGCCCGCCATCCGGGCGCAGATCACGGCGGAGCTGGGCGTGGAACCCGTGCTTATCAACTCCGCGCTGGTGAGTGCGCAGAACCGCCAGCGGCTTTACTGGGCCGGGAAGCGGAACCCCGATGGTACATACAGCCAGGTGCCGGTCGAACAGCCGGAGGACCGGGGTATCCTGCTTCGGGATATTTTGGAGACTGCGACAGGCGAAAAAGGGTACGCCATTAAGCCGCTGACTGAAAAAGAGATGGAGTACATGGTGCGCGAGACCAAGGACGGGCGCAATCATTTCGACTTCGATTATTTTCACGACGCCACCAAGGACAAGAGCGCCTGCGTGACGGCAAACACGCATAAGGGCGTTCCCTATAACGTGCTGGCAGAGCCGGTACCTGTAAATGTGACTACCGATGGGAAATCACGTTGTCTGCGTGCCTCCTACTACAAGGACGGCATCCGCAATATGGTGGGAAATACCGTGGACCTAAAAACCTGTGTGGCCGTGCCTGTGCGCATCGGAACCATCGAGAACGACGCAAAGAACCCGGAGCATGACAGCCAGCAATACCGCGTTTATTCACCGGACGGAAAGAGTGTGACGCTCTGCGGAAACGGCGGAGGGCTGGGAGCAAAAACCGGCCTGTATGCTGCGCCGGTCGGCGGCCCGGGTGGGAGAGTGTGCCCCGTATACGAAGTCCGCGACGGCTTTATCACCATCAAAGGCAAGCAATACCCAATCAAGCTGAGGGACGGCTGCTATATCATCCGCAAGCTGACGGTCCGCGAGTGTATGCGCCTCCAAACGGTGCCGGAGACCTATGTTTTCCCAGTGAGCGACACACAGGCATACAAGATGCTGGGCAACGGCTGGACCGTGGACGTGATCGCGCACATCATGAGCCACTTTGAAGGGCTGACGGAGGAGCCGGTGGAAGTGCTTTCCATGTACGACGGTATGAGCTGCGGCCATATCGCGCTGGACAAGCTGGGCGTGGCGATCGCCGCCTACTATGCAACCGAAATCGACAAATACGCCGTGCAGACCACGCAGGCGAACTTCCCTGATGTGGTGCAGCTCGGAGACGCCTTTCAGGTCCGGGAGCCGGACTGGGAGTGCCTGTTATAAGGAGGAAAACGACATGACAAGGCAGGACGCTGAGATCGTGCTGGCCTTCGCCGAGTGTGACATGAACGCCAATGAGGTGGCTCGCCGGAAGTTCATGCACCGGAACACGGTGATCTACCATCTGGACAAGGTGAAGCGGGAGACCGGGTTGGACGCCCAGCACTTCTATGACCTGATCAAACTGGTAGATCTGGCAAAGGAGGAACAGAAAAATGAACAGTGAAACCCGTTATTTCCGTGCCACAGGCAAGGTGTATCTGGACCGGGACGACGTGATTGCGTGGCTGAATACGTATCGGGACGAGGACAAGGAGTTGGATGATGACTACCAGCCGACCGATGTCGAATGGCTGGCCTGCGCTATGGTGATGTCTGATCGCGGCATGATCTGCTGGAGTGAGATTAACCTGGCCCCGGATAAGAGGGGGTGAAGATAATGAGTCTTGACATCAGGATTAAAGAACGCAAAGAAATTCGCTGCCCGGACTGCGGCAGGGTCGTTGGCTACCGGGACCTGAACTGTACGGCCAGCGCTGGATCGGACTGGTATGAAATTCTGGGGGAGATCGGCTACTATGTTCCTTACGAACATCGCACCAAAGAAAACGACTGGTACGGCAAGGATATGGTCCTCGACGACGAACAGGCGAGGCGGCTCGCGGCCTACGCGGTTGAGAAGCGGGTATACAACTATGACAAGGTCAAAATCGCTGCGGCAAAGGCGCTCATGCACGGCAACAAGGTTGTTGTCAACGCGGACTGGTGAGGTGAGATGATGGCTGAATATATCGAGCGGGAAGCGGCGATTGATGCCGTCACCGACGTTTTCTATAATACCCCAGACATATGCCTGTCGGGGGACAAATTTGAAGTGAGCTTGCGGCGCATCCGCGCTGCCGACGTGGCCCCGGTGGTCCGCGGGCATTGGGTGATCAAGCGCAAGATCAGGGGCGGGTTCCGGGTCCGGGAGGGCGTTGATGAGCACGGAGTGCGGCACCGCATCACAGTGGACGAACGATACGAGTCGCCGGACCCTTACTGTTCGGAGTGTGGGAAGTTGAACGAAAGCGTCTGGCTCAGCTACTGCCCAAACTGTGGGGCAGAGATGGACAAGGACGGCACAGAATGAGCTGGTACTACAACGCGGCGGGGCAGCGCTACGAGCTGCCCGAGGGGCCACTGGAGCCGCCGGACTGCTGGGTCCGGCAATATGACGAAAACGGGGATTCTGACCCCGAGGAAGAGGAGTTTGAGCAAAATGACGAAAGCTGAGATCATTAAGGCGCTGCGCGCCACCGAGAGCCGGAGCAAGCGGGAGCTGCTGGACGCCGCCGCGGACCTCATCGAGGAGCAGCTGGTCCCGACCAAGGGGACCCGGCCGGAGCCCAGCCATGAGAATGACCCCGTGAACCACCCGAGCCACTACACGGACGGGAAGATCGAGGTCATCGACTTCATCGAGGACAAGGGGCTGGGGTTCCACCTGGGCAACACAGTGAAATATGTGGCAAGGGCCGGAAAGAAGGACCTGGACAAGGCAGTGCAGGACCTGGAGAAGGCCCGGTGGTATCTGAACCGGGAGATCAGCCGCCGGAAGGCGGAGGAGGGAGCCCATGACGGAGACTGAGCGCCGGGCGGACCCGGTGCGGGAGTTCCTGCGCTCCGGGCTGGAGGCCCGGCTGGAGGTGCGGCGGCACCAGCGGCGCACCGAGGAGCTGGAGAGCCGCTGCACCCGGCTGGTGGCCCAGATGACGGGGATGCCCGCCGGGGGCGGCTCCGGACTGGAGGCCACGTGGGCGGCCCTCGCAGATGAGCGGCGGGAGGAGCAGCGCCTCGTGCAGGAGGAGCTGGACCAGTATCACGCGGTGGAACGGTTCATCGCCCGGCTGGGGGACCCTGTGTGCCGGACGGTGCTGCGGCTGCGGTATCTGGAGGGGCTGAGCTGGATCCAGCTCCAGAAGCGGCTCTACCAGGACGGACTGTACTACTCCGAGCGGCAGATCTTCCGCCTCCACGGGGCGGCGCTTCAGGAGGCCCGGGAACTCTGGCCGAAAGAACCGGCTGAGGCAGAGGGGGTGGTCGAATGAGGTTCGTTCCGAAAACGTATCAGCAGTATTGCATTGACAGGCTGCTGGCCCCGCCTGAACCGGAGAGCGCGGGGCTGCTGCTGGACATGGGCCTTGGGAAAACGTCGGTGACGCTGACGGCGGCGGACAACCTGATCTGGGACGAGTTCGCCGTGGACAAGGCCCTCGTCATCGCCCCGCTGCGGGTGGCGGAGGACACATGGACCACGGAGACGGCCAAGTGGGACCACCTGCGGCGGCTGCGGGTGTCCCCGGTACTGGGGGACCGGAAGCACCGCCTCGCCGGGCTGGCCGCCCCCGCGGATCTGTACGTCATCAACCGGGAAAACGTGGAGTGGCTGTGCGACCCGAAGGAGTCCGGCATGAGGACCTGGCCCTTCGACCTGGTCATCATCGACGAGCTGTCCAGCTTCAAGAACCACCAGGCCAAGCGCTGGCGGGCCCTGAAGCGCCGGATGCCCGTGGGGACCCCGGTATGGGGCCTCACGGGCACAGTGGCTCCCCGGGGGTACATCGACCTGTGGGCCCAGATCTACCTGCTGGACCGGGGGCAGAGGCTGGGGCCCACCATCGGCGCGTACCGGGAGCGCTACTTCACCCCTGGAGCCCGGAAGGGCCACATCGTCTACGAGTGGCGGCTGAAAGTTGGGGCCCGGGAGCGGATCGACAGCGCCCTTGGGGACCTGTGCCTGTCCATGCGCAAGGAGGATTATCTGGACCTGCCCCCGGTGACGTTCAACCGGGTGGCGGTGCGGATGGACCGGAAGGAGCGGGCCCTGTACGACGCTCTGAAGCGGGACAAGGTGCTCACCATGCTGGACGGGCAGGACCTGGACAGCGCCGTGGTGGGCGCGACAGCGGCGGCCCTGTCCGGGAAGCTGCTCCAGATGGCGGGAGGCGCGGTGTACGATGAGGACGGGGGCGTGGTGGAGATACACAGGCGGAAGCTGGACGCCCTCGCCGAGCTGGAGGAGGCCGCACAGGGCCAGCCGCTGCTGGTATTCTACGCCTACAAGCACGAGGCCGACCGCATTCAGGCGAAGTTCCCCCGGGCCGTCCGCCTCGACGCCCATGCGGACACGGTGGACACCATCGCCCGGTGGAACGCCGGGGAGATCCCCATGCTGCTGTGCCACCCGGCGAGTGCGGGGCACGGACTGAACCTTCAGACCGGGGGGCACATCGTGATCTGGTACGGGCTGCCCTGGTCGCTGGAGCTGTACCAGCAGGCCAACGCCCGGCTGCACCGGATGGGCCAGACGGACCCGGTGGTGGTCCACCACATCGTCTGCGAGGACACGCTGGACGACAAGGTGCTGTCCGTGCTGGGGCAGCGCGGCGCGGAGCAGGACCGGCTCATTGCAGCACTCAAAGCATACATCAAGGAGGAATGACCATGACAAAGCCATGCAAGCTGGGCGGAGCGTCCAGAGATAGTTATGTCGGGTTCTGCTGGCTCCATAAGCGGCCCCTCACGGCACGGCAGCTGAGGTGCCGGAAGTGCCTGGCCAAGGGCTGCGGGGCACTGGAGCGCCGGGAACACCCCTACTGGGAGGAGCGGGAGGGCCGGAAGGCCGCCCGCCGGGCGAGGCAGGACGAGCGCCGGGCCTTCCTCGCCGGTCTGGGAGGTGCGTGGAAATGATGCTTGTGCGGAAGATACAGGTCCTCGGTCAGACGGAGTTCGTGCCCCGGGGCTACGACGAGCAGCGGAAATGGCTGCTTGACCGGATCGAGGAGGCGCTGGGCCCCGATGTGCGGGAGCTGGCGGACGAGATGATCCCGGGTCAGGACTGGGGGTACGGTCTATGAAAATCGCGACAGCGGGGTCCGTCACCAGCAAGCGGTGGCGGACCACGGACATCACCTGGTCGGACCTGCTGGACCGGCTGCGCACACCCCTCCGCACCGGGGAGAGCTTCGCCGAATACCGGCGAATGAACCGGGAGGAGCAGGGGCGGCAGAAGGGCGCGGCAGGCGGTTTCGTGGGCGGAGCCCTGTCCGGCGGACGCCGGATCGCGGGTGCGGTATACGAGCGCTGGCTCATCACCCTCGACGCCGATGAGGCGGGGCCGGACGACTGGGACTGCGCCGCGGCCCTGTGCGACTGGGCCATGTGCGCCTACACCACCCACAGCCACAGCCCGGAGCACCCCCGGCTGCGCTGGGTGATCCCCCTGCGCCGGGCCGTGACCCGGGAGGAGTACGAGCCCCTCTGCCGCAAGGCGGCGGAGCTGCTGGGCGTCATGGAGACCCTCGACGCCAGCACGTACCAGGCGGAGCGGCTCATGTACTGGCCCACGGCGGCCAGTGACGGGGAGTACGTCTGCCGGGAGCAGGACGGGGCCCTCCTGGACCCGGACGCGCTGCTGGCCCTGTACGGGCCTGATGGAGCGTGGAAGGACGTCAGCCTCTGGCCCATGGCGGACCGGGAGCGGGAAATCGTCCGGCGGGAGGCCCGGCACCAGGCCGACCCGGAGGGCAAGCCGGGGATCGTGGGGATGTTCTGCCGGGCCTACGACGTGCCCGCGGCCATCGACGCCTTCCTCCCCGACGTGTACGAGGAGGCGGGGCCGGGGCGCTATACCTACGCCCAGGGCACCACCAGCGCAGGCGCGGTGCTGTACGGCGACGGGCGGTGGCTGTACTCCAACCACGCCTCAGACCCGGCGTGGGGCCAGTTGTGCAACGCCTTTGACCTGGTCCGCATCCACAAGTTCGGCCCCCGGGACGAGGGCGCGGAGCAGGACCGGGACGGCGACGGCACGAAGCTGCCCAGCTACCAGGCCATGTGCCGGTGGGCTGCGGAGCTGCCGGAGGTCAAGCGGGAGCTGGCCGCCCGGGCCATGGAGCGGGCCGAGGAGGACTTCGCAGATCTGCGCACGGAGCCGGGGAGCGGCGCGGGGGAGCAGGAAGGCGGCGGCGCGGAGCGTGACGGAGACGGGGACATGGGCTGGGTGGACCAGCTCAAGACCAACCACAAGACCGGCGAGGCGGACCCCAGTATCAACAACGCCGAGATCATCCTGCGCAATGACCCCAACCTCCGGGGCGCGGTGGCCTACAACCAGTTCCTCGCCCGGCCCGTGCTGCGGCGGGACGTGCCGTGGCGACGCCGGGGAAGCGTCCGGGACACCCGCAACGGGGAGCCCTGGGTGGACGCGGACGACGCGGGGCTCCGGTCCTACCTGGAGCGGGTATGGCAGCTCCGCGGCCGTCAGGCCATCGCCGACGCCTGGTCCATCATCTGCGACGAGAACGCATTCCACCCCATCCGCAACTACCTGGACGCGCTGGAGTGGGACGGCACGGAGCGGCTGGACACCATGCTGATCCGCCACCTGCGGGCCGCGGACAGCGAGTACGTCCGCGCCGCTACCCGGAAGTGGATGTGCGCCGCCGTGGCCCGGGTGTACGAGCCGGGACGGAAGTTCGACCAGATGCTGGTCCTCGTGGGGCCCCAGGGCGTGGGCAAGTCAAGGCTGGCCAAAGCTATCAGCCGGGGCTGGTTCACCGACTCCCTCACCACCATGAACGGCAAGGAGGCCTATGAAGGGCTGCGCGGGGCGTGGATCGTGGAGCTGGCCGAGCTGGCCGCGGCACGGCGGAGTGAGACGGAGACCATCAAGAACTTCGTGTCCAAGCAGGTGGACAGCTACCGCCCGGCCTACGGCCGGCACACCATGGACTACCCGCGGCAATGCGTGTTCTACGGCACCACCAACGACCCCAGCTTTTTGAAGGACCGCACCGGCAACCGCCGGTTCTGGCCCGTGCAGGTGGCGGGCCTCGACCGGGGACGGCTCACCGGACTGGAGGACGAGGTGGACCAGCTGTGGGCAGAGGCGGTGGTGCGCTATCGCGCAGGGGAGTCCCTGTGGATGGACACGGATGAGCTTCAGGACATGGCCGCCGAGGCGGCGGAGCTGTACACCGTGGACGACGAGCTGGTGGGCTACAT
>CAKUKL010000014.1 GCA_934662925.1 uncultured Oscillospiraceae bacterium
GTCCCCATTATAAAGCAAGGGCGGAGCCCTTGCAACCGCCATTTGCCGGGAAGCTGCCAGAAGACGGAAAAAAGTCCCCCGGCGATGCCGGGGGACTTTTTCAACCCGTCGAAAAGGCAAAGCCTTTTCAGACGGAAAACGGATCATATTTCTTTCACCGCCGGGTTGGCAAAATGCTGCGGGACGTTTCGGCGCGTCCGGTTCTCAGACAGGCGGGATCGGGGAATTGCGGCAGATCACTTGCGGACGGCGCGGCGGATGGCCTTTTCGATCTCGCACACGATGAGGGGCAGAATGGACAGGCCCAGTACCACGCCCCACTCGGGCGCGGTGAGGGCGCAGACGTTGAACACGCTCATCAGCGGCGGGATGAGCAGCACCGCCAGCTGCAGGATCATGCCAACCACGAAGGCCTTGTTCATGGCCGGGTTGGAGAGGATGCCGATGTGGAAGATGGACTGATCCTCGCTGCGCACGTCAAAGGCGTGGAACAGCTGGCACATGGTCAGGGTGGCGAAGGCCATGGTGTTGGCGGTGGCGTCGGCCAGATTGGGGTCGCTGAGGATGTACTCGCCGAGGTAGTAGGCGGTCAGCGTCACAAGGCCCACCATGATGCCCTGCCACGCGAGACGGATGGAGAATTTCTTATTGAACAGGGACTCGTCGGCGGCGCGGGGCTTCTCCCGCATGACGCCCTCCTCCACCGGTTCCATGCCGAGGGCCAGCGCGGGCAGCGAGTCGGTGACCAGATTCAGCCACAGCAGCTGCACGGGGACCAGCGGATCCTGATGGAAGTTGAATACCGTGGCGAGAAACAGGGTGATGATCTCGCCGATGTTGCAGGAGAGCAGGTAGTGGATGGCCTTCTTAATGTTGGAGTAGATGCCGCGGCCCTGCTCCACCGCGTGGACGATGGTGGCGAAGTTGTCGTCGGTGAGGATCATGTCCGCCGCGCCCTTGGCCACGTCGGTGCCGGTGATGCCCATGGCGCAGCCGATGTCGGCCACCTTGAGGGCGGGGGCGTCGTTGACACCGTCGCCGGTCATGGCCACCACCTGACCCCGCTTCTGCCACGCCTTGACGATGCGCATCTTATGCTCGGGGGAGACACGGGCGTAGACGGCGAACTTCTCTACCTCCTGCTCCAGCATTTCCTGGGGCATGAAGTCCAGATCCTCGCCGGTGATGGCAAGGTCGCCGGGGCGGAAGATGTCCAGCTCCTTTGCGATGGCCACGGCGGTGAGCTTGTGGTCGCCGGTGATCATCACCGGGCGGATGCCCGCGCCGTAGCACTCGGCTACCGCCTGCTTGACCTCCATCCGGGGCGGGTCGATCATGCCCACGAGGCCCACGAAGGTGAGGCCGTTTTCCAGCGCCTCGCTGGTGAGCTCACCCTGGGGGATGGCGTCGATGTCCTTGTAGGCGCAGCCCAGCACGCGCAGGGCCTTTTCCGCCATGGCGGCGTTGGCGTCCTCGACCTGTTTGGCCAGCGCGGGGGTGAGGGCGGTGACGCCGTCGTCCAGAATGGAGGTGCACCGGGCAAGGAGCACGTCGGGCGCGCCCTTGACCATGACGCGGTATTTGCCGTTGAGGGGGTGGATAGTGCTCATGAGCTTGCGCTCGGAGTCAAAGGGCAGCTCCGCCATCCGGGGCATTTCCTTTTCCAGCTGGTTCTTGTCCATGCCGTCCTCCTTGAGGGCGGCGGTGACGAAGGCGGTCTCGGTGGGGTCGCCGGCGGTCTTGGGGGAGCCGTCCCCGTCGTAGGTCAGCACGGTGTCGTTGCACATGGTGCCGATGAGGAGGGCTTCCTTCCGGTGGGCGCCGCCGCGGCTCCACACGTCCACCACGGTCATGCGGTTCTGGGTGAGGGTGCCGGTCTTGTCGGAGCAGATGACCCCGGCGCAGCCCAGCGTCTCCACGGCGGGGAGTTTTTTCACGATGGCGTTGCGCTTGACCATCCGCTGGACGCCCAGCGCCAGCACGATGGTGACGATGGCGGGCAGGCCCTCGGGGATGGCGGCCACGGCGAGGGACACGGCGGTCATGAACATCTCCAGAAGGCCCTTACCGTGGATCAGGCCCACGCCGAACATGACGGCGCACACCGCAAGGCAGATGAAGGACAGGGTCTTGGAGATCTCGCCCATTTTCCGCTGGAGGGGGGTGGTGGTGTCCTCCGCGTCGGTGAGCATCCTGGCGATCTGGCCCACCTCGGTGTCCATGCCGGTGGCGGTGACCACGCAGGTGGCCCGGCCGTTGGTGATGACGGTGGAGGAGATGACCATATTCTTCCGGTCGCCCAGCGCCGTCTCCTCCGGCAGGGAGTCGATGGCCTGCTTGCTGACGGGGACGGACTCGCCGGTCATGGCGGACTCATCCGCCTTCAGGTTGGCGCACTCGAGGATGCGGGCGTCGGCGGGGACGAGGTCGCCGGCCTCCAGCACGATGATGTCGCCGGGCACCAGCTTGTCGGTCTCCAGCCGGATGACTTCGCTGTTCCGCAGCACCTTGGCCAGCGGGGCGGACATTTTCTGCAGCGCTTCCAGCGCCTTGTTGGCGTTGTCCTCCTGCGAGATGGAGATGATGGCATTGATGATGACGATGCCGAGGATGATGACGGCTTCGATCCAGTCCGCGCCGCCGGAGGAAATGAGGGACAGCACGGCGGCGGCCAGCAGGACGATGATCATGGGGTCCTTGAGCTGCCCGAGGAAGCGCATGGCGAGGCTTTCCTTCTTCGCGCCCTCCAGCGCGTTGGGGCCGTACTTGGTCAGGCGCTCCTCCGCCTGTTTGGACGAAAGGCCCCACTCCCGGTTGGTGTCCAGTTCCTTGAGCACTTCGCCGGTGGGCTTGGTGAACCATTGGCTCACGTGACAACACTCCTTCTTCTTGTTTCCGGATTTCAATGAAACCACTATATCAGACGACAGGGGAAAACGGTGGGGAAAGCTGGGACAGGCCCGCTCTTCCTGCCATGAAAAAAGACTTATCCGCAGCGTTTGACTGCGGATAAGTCTCATCATTTCATACAAGGCCAGGCGGCGGGTTCGCCGTCATGCTGTTGACGCTTGTCACGGGGGAAGCTCCCGTTGATTACTCCCTTATCGTGGGAGTATTTTACCAAGAGGGCCCCCGGGTGTCAAGAGCAAATTTCACGGTTTTTGCCGGTTATTTGTCGGCGGTGTCCTCACTGTAAAGGGCGGTGAGGTAGGCCACGTAGCGGTTGTAGAAGGAATTGAGATCCAGATTGGTGATGTCGTCAGACACGGTGACGTCAGCGGCCTCTACCCGCTCCATCACCCGGGCGTCCGCACCGGAGGAGATCCAGTCATCGTGGTAGCTGCTGGCATCCACAGGCAGGCGGAGCAGGATGTGGTAGCCGTAGTCGGTCTCCACGATGCCGGACAGCTCGCCCACGTCGAGGGCCAGCGCGGCCTCCCGGAAGCCGTCCACCAGAGAGTCATCCTCGCTGAAGGTGTAGCCGTCCGGGCTGGCCAGATTGCCGTCGGAATCCCGGCCGTCCTCACTGTACTCGTTCATGAGGTCGTCAAACAGGGTCTCCATATCGTCGCTCTGCTGGAGCTGGGCCAGCAGGTTTTCGGCCAGTGCCTTCTTTTCGGCGTTGTACTCGTCGGCGGTCTGGGTCACGTTGCCGTCGTCATCCTTCTGGTCGCTGCTGGTGGTCTTGATGAGGATGTGCTTGACGGAGAAGATGCCATTGTCGGTCACGTACTGCTCCAGATCGGCATTGGACGGCTCGCCCATGAGCTTGTCGGCCAGATTGGTGAACAGGAAGCCGTTGGTGTTGACGTAGCGGAAGGACTCCTCGCTCAGGCCGGTGCTCTGGAGGAGCTTCTGGAAGCTGCCCTCGCCGTTGGTGGACTCATAGTCGTCGATCTGCCGCTGGAGCTCGGTCTCCTGCTCCTCGGTGACGGAGATGCCGTTCTCCGCGCACATCTCGCGGATGGCGGTGTAATAGGTGACGGCGGTCTTGACGTCGTCAATGAGGTAGCTGGCGAGTTCGGCATCGGTAAAGTCGGCAGACATGCCGTACTGGCTGTAGTAGTTGGCCATCATGTAGCAGTCGGAGGCCAGCCAGTACAGAAACATCTCGTTGGAGATCTCAGTGCCGTTGACAGTGGCGGCTACGCCGTCGTCCTTCAGGCCGGAGGCAAACTCATACAGGGACTGGCTCAGGTCGGCCACGATCTCCTGAGACTCAGAGGGTTCGGCGGAGTCGGAGGGGGACTCGGAGGGCTCTGCGGAGCCGGATGCGTCCGCGTCGCTGTTTTTGCAGGCGGACAGGGCAAAGCACATGGCCAGCGCCATGAGCAGGGCAAGCAGTCTTTTCTTAGTCATTTTGTTTCTCCTATCACATTTGGGTGTTTCCCGGGGAAAGGCCCGGGGCGGATACGGCCCTTTGAGCAGGGAAGCGGCGGGCAAATCCCGGCGCTTTCACCCACTATACCACCGCGGGGACAAAAACGCAATCAATTTCCGCCGCCGTCCGCCGGAACGCGGAGCTTGTGGTACTCGTCCACCAGCTTTGACGCCATGCGGAGGGGATCCTCCCCCTTTTTGAGCTTGAGGGTGAACGCCGCCTTGTCCCCCGGAGAGAACAGCGCCCGGCCGGGGAATTTCCCGGCGGTCTGGGCCACGGCCTCCAGATCGAACTCGTCGAGGGTGAACACGATGCTCAGCCCTTTCTGAGCGATGTCCGAAATGCCGCAGTCCGCCGCCTTGCCCCGGAGCAGGGCCACGGAAATGAGGTTGTTCACCGTCCGCGGGGGGTCGCCGAAGCGGTCGATGAGCTCGTCAGTCATGTCGTCGGCGTCCTCCTCCGTGCGGATGCGGGCGATGCGGCGGTAGAGGTCCATCCGCTGCTCCGGCGAGGGGACGTATTTGTCCGGGATGGAGGCGGCGATGCTCAGGTCGGCGGCGCACTCCCGGCGCTTGGCGGGGGCTTCGCCCTTTTCCTCCAGCACCGCTTCCTCCAGCAGCTTGAGGTACAGGTCGTAGCCCACGCTCATCATAAACCCGGACTGCTCCGGGCCGAGGAGGTTGCCCGCGCCCCGGATCTCCAGATCCCGCATGGCGATCTTGAAGCCGGAGCCGAACTCCGCGTACTCCCGGATGGCGGACAGCCGCTTGGCGGCGATCTCACTGAGCACCTTGCCGGTGCGGTAGGTCATGTAGGCGTAGGCCCGCCGGGGGGAGCGGCCCACCCGGCCCCGGATCTGGTGGAGCTGGGCAAGGCCCAGCTTGTCGGCGTCCTCGATAATGAGGGTGTTGACGTTGGCGATGTCGATGCCCGTCTCGATGATGGTGGTGCACACCAGCACGTCCACCTCACCGTCTGCCATGCGGGTCATGACGTCGGACAGCTCCTCCTGACTCATCTTGCCGTGGCCCACGGCCACCTCCACGTCGTCCCCCAGCATCTCCCGGATACGGGCGGCGGTGCGCTCGATGGAGTCCACCCGGTTGTGGAGGTAGTACACCTGCCCGCCCCGCTCCAGCTCCCGGCGCATGGCGTCGGCCAGCACGGACCAGTCGTGCTCCAGCACGTAGGTCTGCACCGGTTGCCGGTCGGCGGGGGGCTCCTCGATGGCGGACATGTCCCGGATGCCGGACAGGGCCATGTTCAGCGTCCGGGGAATGGGGGTGGCGGAGAGGGTGAGCACGTCCACCTGCTTTGCGATCTCCTTGAGCCGCTCCTTGTGGGTGACGCCGAAGCGCTGCTCCTCGTCGATGACCAGCAGGCCCAGATTTTTGAACTGGATATCCTTCTGAAGGAGCCGGTGGGTGCCGATGAGCACATCCACCGACCCGTCTGCCGCACCTGCGGTGGCCTTTTTGATCTGGGCGGCGGTGCGGAAGCGGCTGACCACGTCGATCTCCACCTGGTATTTGGAAAAGCGGCTCTTCGCGGTGAGATAATGCTGCCGGGCCAGCACGGTGGTGGGCACGAGGATGGCGGCCTGCTTGCCGTCCAGCACGCACTTCATCACCGCCCGGAGGGCCACCTCTGTCTTGCCGTAGCCCACGTCGCCGCACAGCAGCCGGTCCATGGGCCGGGCGGTCTCCATGTCCCGCTTGATCTCCGCGATGGAGCGGAGCTGGTCGTCCGTCTCCTGATAGGGAAAGTCGTCCTCAAACTCCCGCATCCACGGCGAATCGGGGGAGAAGGCGTAGCCCGGCTGCTTCTGCCGCTGGGCGTAGAGCTGGATGAGGCCTTTGGCCAGATCCTTGACGGCGGCCCGGGTGCGGCTCTTGGCCTTTTCCCAGTCGGTGCCGCCCAGCTTGGAGAGCTTTTTCGTTTCTGGGTCGTCCCCGCCGCCGATGTATTTGGCGATGGAGTCCAGCTGGGTGGCGGGGAGGTAGAGGGTGTCGCTCCCGGCGTAGGCCAGCTTGATGTAGTCCTTCTGGACGCCGTCCACCTGCATTTTCACCATGCCCACGAACCGGCCGATGCCGTGGTTTTCGTGGACCACCAGATCGCCGGGGGACAGGTCGGTGAAGGAGGACACCTTCCGCCGGTCGTCGGCCTTTTTCAGCCGCTTGCCCTTCCGGCGGCCCTCCGCCCGGCCCTCGGTGAGAACGGCCCAGCCGCTGCCCACGTAGTCGAAGCCTGCGGACAGCCCGCCCACGGCGATGGTGACGCCGCCGGGCTGGGGCATTTCGTGGAGCTGGAAGTCCACGGCGGAGCGGATCTTCTGCTCCCGCAGAAGAGATTGGAGGTTCAGCGCCCGCTGCTCGCTGCCCACCAGCACCACGGTAGCCGCGCCGGAGCGCTGGAACTGGGACAGGTCGGACACCGCCGTCTCCAGACTGGCGCCGAAGGAGGACAGCTGGCGGCCCTGCGCTGACATGAGGGCCCGGGGGGGCAGGGGCGTGGACGAGGTGGCGAAGGCGTCCAGAAAGCAAAGGGGATGGTCGGACAGAACGGCCATCAGCTCGGGCAGGTCGGCGGCAAAGACGGCGTGCTTCCCGTCGATGAGCTCCGCCTCAATGAGGGTCTTGACGTCCTCATTGAGCTGCCACAGCCAGTTTTTGGCCCGTTCCGCCACCCGGCCGGACTCGGAGAAGCACACCACCGCCCCGGCGGGCAGGTGATGGGCGGCGGTGGTCAGGTGCCTGTAGCGGGTGGGCAGCAGCCGGTCGGGGGTGCGCTGCCACTGGCCGTCCCCGTCCCGGGAGGGCAGCGCCTCGCTCACCGGCAGGAATACCGCGTGCTCCAGCCGGGCCACCCGGCGCTGACTGTCCACGTCGAACAGGCTCATGGAGTCCACGTCGGTGTCCCAGAACTCAATGCGCACCGGGTGATCCTGGGCCGGGGAGTATACGTCCAGAATGCCGCCCCGGAGGGCAAACTGTCCCACGCCCTCCACCTGCTGGCACCGGGCGTACCCCAGCGCCGCCAGCCGGTCGGCAAGCTCCGTCAGGTCGTACTGCCCGCCCTGCTCCACCGTCACGATGTGCCCGGCCAGCTCCTCCGGGGACAGGGTGCGCTGCATGAGGCCCTCCACCGTGGCCACGATCAGGGGCGTTTTATCCCGGGACATGTCGTAGAAGGCGGCCAGACGCTGGTGCTCCCACTGGCGGGAGGCCACCGCGCCGTCGTGGAACAGAAATTCCCGGGCGGCCAGCAGGGTGACGCTCTCGCCGGTGAAGGCGGTCAGGTCTTCGGCCAGCCGGTGGGCCTCCGTCTCGTCGGCGCACACCATCACCACCGGGCAGTCCATCCGCCGGTGGAGCCCGGCGGCGAAATGGGCCCGGTGAACGGGGGACAGGCCGGACACCGCCGCCGGGGAGCGGCCGCCGTCCAGCGCGGCCAGCAGCTGCTGGAATTCCGGCACGTCGTTTAAGATTTGCAGCAGAGCCTTCATGGTTCGATCCTCACAAAGATTAGAAAAATATGGAAGTCATACGGCGCAAAAGCGCCCCGTTCCCCGGCGGGGGGAGGGGACGCGGCGTTTTGCTCACGGTCAATTATATTGGTTCATGGCCCGGTCGATGCCATCGGCGAGGAGACATTCCACCGCGTCCGCGGCCCGGGCCACGGCGGCGTCGATGGTCTTTTTGTCCTCGCCCTGAAACTGGCCCAGCACCCAGTCCGCCATGTTGTAGTCGGGGTGGGGCTTGCCGCCCACGCCGACCTTCAGCCGGGGGAACTGATCGGTGCCCAGCAGCTGGATGATGTTCTTCAGGCCGTTGTGGCCGCCGGCGGAGCCGGATTTGCGGATGCGCAGCTTGCCCAGTGGGAGATCCACATCGTCGGAGATGATCAGCACGTGGTCGGCGGGGATCTTGTAGAACCGGGCGGCCTCGCTCACCGCCTGACCGGACAGATTCATAAAGGTGGTGGGCTTCATGAGCAGGACGCTCTGCCCGCCGATGACCGCCTCGCTGGTGAGGGCGTGGTACTTGACGCGGCGGATGGGTTCGCCATTGCGGCCGGCGAGGACGTCGGCGGTCATAAAGCCCACGTTGTGGCGGGTGTTTTCATACTTCGCGCCCGGATTGCCCAGCCCGACCACGAGCCAGGAAACGGGGGCCTTTTTTCGAAACATAGGTGCACCTCAAAATGAAAGACTCAAACAGGGCGAGGGGGTGACCCTCGCCCTGTTCAGTATGGCAGGAAGCGGCTCTCCCGGAATGGGGAAAAGCCTCGCAGAGTTTGCCGCGCAGCGGCAAATCAATTCAAATCGTTTTTGGCCGCGGCGTGTACGTGGACAAAAACACTCTGCGGCCCGCAAGTGTGCGAGCGCAGCGAGTGCGCGCGGCGGGCTGAGAACTCGTCGGGGACGATTTTGGTCCCCGATGACAAGCTTCGGCACCGGCGGGAGCCGGGACGCGCGGCTGCGCGTAAATTCGGAGCGGCGCGGAGAATTTGCGCAGGCGGAATTCACTTCCGCCGAGCATTCAAATGGAAGCTCCGGCAGATCACCGGTTTTCCCGGACTTGCGATCAGGTAAAGAGCTTGGACACGGACTGCTCCTCGTAGATCCGCTCGATGGCCTCGGCAAACATGTGGGCCACGGACAGATACTTGATCTTCGGGCAGAGGGTGGCCACGTCGGCGCGGGGCTGGATGGTGTTCAGGAACAGCACCTCGTCGATGACGGACTCGTTGATCCGGTCATAGGCGGGGCCGGACAGCACGCCGTGGGAGGCGCAGGCGGTGACGGACTTGGCGTGGCCGATGTCCACCAGAGCCTTGGCGGCGTGGCACAGGGATCCGCCGGTGTCCACCATGTCGTCCAGCAGGATGACGTGCTTGTCGGTGACGTCGCCGATGATGTTCATGACCTCGGAGGAGTTGGCCTTCTGGCGGCGCTTGTCCACGATGGCCATGGGCATGTCCAGCTTCTGGGCGAAGGCCCGGGCCCGGGCCACGCTGCCCACGTCGGGGGAGACCACGATGGTCTGGTCATGGACGGCGGCGAACTTGTTCTTGAAGTGGTCCACGAACACGGGGGAGCCCAGCAGGTTGTCCAGCGGGATGTCGAAGAAGCCCTGGATCTGGTTGGCGTGGAGGTCCATGGTCAGCACCCGGTCGGCGCCGGCCTTGGTGATGAGGTTGGCCACCAGCTTGGCGGAGATGGGGTCGCGGGGCTTGGTCTTGCGGTCCTGACGGGCGTAGCCGAAGTAGGGGATGACGGCGGTGATGCGGCCGGCGGAGGCGCGCTTCAGGGCGTCGATCATGATGAGCAGCTCCATCAGGTTGTCGTTGACGGGGCTGCTGGTGGACTGGATCACGAACACGTCGGAGCCGCGGACGGTCTCGTAAATGGAGACGAAGTTCTCGCCGTCGGAGAACGCGCCTACCTCCGCGTCGCCCAGCTGGGTGCCGATCTCGCGGCAGATGGCCTGAGCGAGGGTCTTGTTTGAGTTGCCACAGAAGATCTTGATGTCTTTCCCGTGTGCGATCATGTGTGTACTACCTCTCTTTTCCTTACATTTTTTATGCGGTCAAAAGCTCAATCGCGCTTGTCGTGCCAATGTTCCTTGTTCACCTGCCGGGCCCGGGCGATGGCCAGATTATGCTCGGGCACATCGCTTGTGATGGTGGAGCCGGCGGCGGTATACGCCCAGTCGCCCACGTTCACCGGGGACACCAGATTGGTGTTGCAGCCGATGAAGCAGTGGTCGCCGATGGTGGTGCGGTATTTCTTCTTGCCGTCGTAGTTGACCAGCACCGTGCCGCAGCCGAAGTTGCAGTGCTCGCCCACGTCGGCGTCGCCGATGTAGGTCAGGTGGCTGATCTTGGTGCCCTCGCCGATGGTGGAGTTCTTCAGCTCCACGAAGTCGCCCACCTTCACGTCCTTGCCCACGTGGCAGTTGGGCCGGATGTAGGCGAAGGGGCCCACGTGGGCGCCGCCCTCAATGACGGAGTCATTGCATTGGGAGGAGTTGACCACCGCGCCGTCGCCGACGGTGCAGTTGGTGATCATGGAGTTGGGGCCGATCTCGCAGTTTTTCCCGATGACGGTATCGCCCCGGAGAATGGTGCCCGGCAGGAGGACGGTGCCCTCCCCGACGGTGACGCCCTCTTCCACGTAGACCGCGGCGGGGTCCATCATCTCTACGCCCGCGGCCAGCAGCGCCGCGCGCTTGCGCTCAAAAGAGCCCTGATCCATGCAGCAACACCTCTCAGCAAAAAGAAACGATCATATGCAATGCCATTATAGCAGAACAAACGGAATTTTGAAGGGTTATTTTCATTTTTCTTCGGATTTTTTTCCGACCGACAAAAGAGCCGCCGTTTTTTGCAGGAATCCGGGCAAAAAGGACGGAAAACGCCCGGCCGGAGCGGCTCCGGCCGGGCGTTTTCTGCGGTTTGGGCCGCGGCTCACGCGGGCTGGGGCACGGGGATGAGCCGCCGGATGAACCGGGTGCGGTTCAGGTGGATCACCTCGATGAGGGCGCACAGCTTGTCGGCCAGATTCACCGCCACCGCCTCCCGGCTCCGGGGCAGGTGGACGGCCAGCGGGAACATGTGGCTGACGATGGCGTTGGCCTCCCGCTCGGTGAGGTCGGGACACAGGGCCCGGGCGTTCCGGAGGGCGAACTCCGGGTGGTCGAGACATTGGTTGCCCGGGTGTGCGTCTCGGTCGGCGGGGTCGTAGAGGTAGAGGTCGTGGAGAAGCCCGGCCCGGGCGGCGGTCCGCGCGTCCCAGCCGAACTTTTTCGCCATGCGGTAGGCGACGTAGGAGACGAACAGCGAGTGCTCGTAACAGGTGGTGGAATAATGCCGCCGCCATTGCTTCATGGAGTTGACCTCCTCGCTTTGCAGCAGAGGGGCCACGCACTCCAGATAGGCGGCCTGCTCGGTATGCTTCATGGATGACACCTCGGAAAAATTGGCGCGCCGGAGCGCTCCGGCGGTCTGTATGGTAGTATAGCACTGTTTCGGCAGGATGGAAGAGGATTCACAAAAACTTAACGAATCAAAATTTTCCATATTTCTCTTGACAGGGGGGCGGAGATAGGATAAAGTGACTGTACTAATACGGATAATACAGGCGGCAGAGCCGCCGGGGAGGCGCAACGCAGATATGATCGAGCTGAACTACCGGGACAGCCGCCCGATCTACGAGCAGGTAAAGGACGGCCTGCGGCGGCTGGTGATGACCGGGGCCATTGCCCCGGGGGACAAGCTGCCGTCGGTGCGGCAGATGGCGGCGGCGCTGGCCATCAACCCCAACACCATCCAGCGGGCCTATGAGGCGCTGGAGCAGGAGGGCTACGTCTACTCCGTGCCGGGCAAGGGCAGCTTTGCCGCCCACCGGCTGGAGATGGACGACCGCCGGAAGGAGGAACTGCTGCGGCAGCTGGACGCCATCGCCGAGGAGCTGCGGTACCTCGGCGTGACGGCGGAGGACATCGCCGCCCGGTACGCCGGGGCGGGCAGGCCGGGAAAGCCCGGCGGAAAGGAGGACAAGTGATATGATCGAGGTCAGGAACGTGACGAAGAGCTTCGGCGGCTTCCACGCGCTGGACGGTCTGAGCATGACGGTGCCCCAGGGGGCGATTTACGGTCTGGTCGGCCCCAACGGGGCGGGCAAGTCCACCATTCTGCGCCACCTGTGCGGCGCTTACCGGCCTGACTCGGGAGACATCCTGTTCGACGGGCAGCCGGTGTACGAAAACGCCGCCGTCAAGGCCCGTGTGGCGGTGATCCCGGATGAGCTTTACAGCTTCGGCTCCGCCTCCACCCGGGATATGATGAAATTCTACCGGGGCATTTACCCCCAATTCGACATGGAGCGGTATGAAAAGCTCCGGGAAGCCTTCCCCGCCGTGGACGAAAAGCGGCCCATCCGCCGCCTGTCCAAGGGCATGCAGAAGCAGTCCGCCTTCTGGCTGGCCCTGTGCTGCCGCCCGGACTGGCTGCTGCTGGACGAGCCGGTGGACGGCCTCGACCCGGTGATGCGCCGTCAGGTGTGGTCCCTGCTTATGGGGGACGTGGCCGAGCGGGGCACCACGGTGGTGGTGTCCTCCCACAACCTGCGGGAGCTGGAGGATGTGTGCGACTATGTGGGCATCCTCAGCCACGGAAAGGTGGCGCTGGAGCGGTCGCTGGCCGAGCTTCAGGGCGGCACCGTCAAGCTCCAGATCGCCTTCCGGGATCCGGAGCCGCCGGCCCTGCCCGGGGACATTCAGGTGCTCCACCGCTCCAATCTGGGCCGGATCTACACCTATATCATCCGGGGCACGGCGGAGGACGTGATGAACCGCTTCGCCGTGTTCGAGCCGCTGTTTCAGGAGGCCCTGCCCCTGAGCCTTGAGGAGATCTTCATTTATGAAATGGGAGGTGAGGACTATGCGGTCCGGGACATCGTTCTTTAACGGCACGGTCTGGAAAAAGACGTTTCTCCGCTTCTGGCCCATCTGGGCGGCGTATCTGGCCCTGTGGACCATGTGCCTGCCCCTGCGGGGGCTGATGGAGCTCCGGGAGGACAGTCTTTCCGGCGGGCATGAGTTGGCCGAATTCGCGCTGGGGCTGGGGGAGTACGGCGGCGGGTTTTCCGTCATTGCGGGGCTGTTTTTCGGCGTTATGATAGCCATGGCGGTGTGCAGTCACCTCTATTCCTCCCGCTCGGCCAACTTCAGCGGTGCGCTGCCCGTCCGGCGGGAGGGACTGTTCCTCAGCTATTATCTGGCGGGGATCGCCATGTTCCTGCTGCCCAATCTGCTGGTGTTCCTGCTCACCGCCGCGGTGGAGCTGGCGGGCGGGATCGGCGTTTACTGGACGCCGCTGGCCTTCTGGCTGGCCAGTTCCACGGGGACGGCCTTCTTCTTCTACTCCTTTGCGGTGTTTCTGGGGATGTTCGCCGGGCACATTCTGGCCCTGCCGGTGTTCTACGGGGTGTTCAACATCCTTGCCTTTGCCGTCTACACCCTGTGGGCGGTGGTGATGAGCACGTTCTACTACGGCTACGACTACTCCGGCGCGCCGGAGTTGATCATCTGGCTCACCCCGGTGGAGAAACTGTGTGCGGATCTGGGTTGTAACTGGAGCAGCGGTGTGATCAGCAGCGGCGCGGGGGAGAGCTACAGCTCCGGAGAAGGCGTCGTGTTCTCCTGTGAGGGCCTGTCCACGCTGGCGGTCTACGCCGCTGCGGGCCTTGTTCTGGCGGTGCTGGCCCTGCTGCTCTACCGCCGCCGCCAGCTGGAGAGCGCCGGGGACGTGGTGGCCGTCCGGGCTATGCGGCCGGTGTTCAAATACGGCGTGGCCCTGTGCTCCGGCCTGTTCTTCGGCTACCTTACCTCTGTTATTCTCAACAGCGACGAGGGTTTCCTCATGGGGGCCATTCTGGTCTGGGGCGTTGCGGGCTATTTTGCGGCCCAGATGATCCTCGACAAGACATTCCGGGTGTTCCGCAAGTGGCCGGGGGCCGCGGCGGTGGCGGCGGTGTTTGTGGCGCTGTTCCTCGTGGTGGGCTTCGACCTCACCGGCTACGAGACCCGGATCCCTGACCCCGCTTCCGTGGAATGTGTGCACATCACCGGTCTGCCCAGCGCGCCCTATGACGGCGCGGGGTATATGGACGTGACGCTGGATGACCCCGCCGCCATTGCGGAGATCATCGACCTCCACCGTGCGGCGGTGGAGCACCGGAGCGAGGACTCCGCGGCGGCTAGCACCCCATCCACCGGCCGCTGGAACTTCACCCTGCGGTACACCCTGAAAAACGGCCGTACCATGAGCCGGGAGTACACCGTTAAGGGGCAGGCCGCCGATGAGAACACGCCGGGTACCGTCTACTGGGCCGTCAGCCGCATCCGGGCCGACCGGAGCATTGCCCGGGAGCAGTACGGCTTCGACGGCATCGAGGAGGCCCGCCGGGCGGGGGGCGCAGAGCTGCGGATCGAGTATATTGTGGAGGAAGACACGGAGGCGGAGGAGCAGGCGAAGGAAGCCGAAGGCGACCTCCCCGCCACGGAGTCCTCGTCCTCGGAGTA
>CAKUKL010000015.1 GCA_934662925.1 uncultured Oscillospiraceae bacterium
GCTCTACGCCGAGAGCGAGGGCAAGGACGGCAAGGGCCTGTTCCCGGCGGGGCTGGAGCTCACCGCCGACCTCCACTCCATCGGCCAGTACCTTCAGGACGGCGAGCGGGACCTGCTGGAGACGGTGGTGTCCTTCGAGCGCAGCCGCACGGCGCTGGTGCTGGAGCGGGACGGCGAGGATCTGGACGGCCTGAACTACGTGGCGGGCCGGGACATGGACTTCATCGCCCTTCAGGCCCGGCGGGGGACGGCGCTGGCCCATGTGGACGGCGGCGTGCCCAATCTGGCGGTGACGCTGCCGGAGCGCGGCGAGGACAGCGTAGGCCGGCTCATCTATTTCTTCGAGTTCGCCTGCGCCGTGTCCGGCCTGCTGCTGGGGGTGAATCCCTTCAATCAGCCCGGCGTGGAGGACTACAAAAAGAATATGTTCGCCCTGCTGGGCAGACCCGGGACGGAGGCGCGCCGGGCAGAGCTGGAGCAGCGGCTGAGCGGCGGTGCAAAGTCGTGAATTTTCCATAAACTTAGCCCAAAGATATTGAAATCTTGGGGTAAAGATGATAACATAGTAACAACAAAGGGGACTCCCCCTTCAAAAGAATAAGGAGTGATTGTGATGGTCAAAGTAATCATGGGCCTCAAAGGTACCGGCAAGACCAAGCAGATGATCGAACTCATCAATACTGCGGTGGAGAACGAGCACGGCAACGTCGTCGCCATTGCCCACGGCTCCAAGCTGACTTACGATATTAGCTACAAGATCCGTCTGGTGGACACCTCCGAGTACAATATGCCCACCTTCGACTGCCTGAAGGGCTTTATCTACGGCCTGTATGCCAGCAACTACGACATTACCCACGTGTTCATCGAGAGCCTGAACAAGATCGTTCCCGCCGAGGCCGGTCCCGACGTGGAGGTGTTCTTGGACTGGCTGGAGTCCTTCTCCGAAAAGTACGGCATCAAGTTCACTGTCTCCATCAGCGCCGACGCCTCTCTGGCCCATGAGGGAGTCCGCAAGTACTTCTGATTTTTGACCGTTTTGCAGTTTCAAAGCCGGTCCCGCCTGTGCGGGACCGGCTTTTGTGCGCTTTTTCGGGAATTTGGCCCGGTTTCGGGCAATTTGCGGTTGCGGAGAGGGATTTCCGGGAAAGGCCGGGCGGAGCCGCCGGGAGGGCCGCACAGACCGGATGCCATGGCAGGCGACACGGACGAAAATGCGGCCAATGCGGGGAAATGAAAGCGCTGCCGGACGCTGGCGGCGCGGCTGATCCCCAATGCCGCCGGAACAGATCACAGAAAAAGCCCGCCGTGGAGATCCACGGCGGGCTTTTGTGTACCGAAATGGCGAATTACTTCGCGGCGGTAAAGATCAGAGAGCCGGTGTTGGTGGTCAGCTCAGAGGCCTTGACCTCGGTGTTGGCGAAGCACTGAACTTCCTTGGTGGCGGAAGTGTCCTGCTCGACCACGGGCTTCGCGCCGGTGTAGATGATTTCCAGAGAGCAGCCGTTGGCCACATAGACCTTGAGCGCACGGCTGAAGGTGGAGCCGTCGAGATACACGCGGACAGCGGAAGCGGAGCCGTACTCGGTGCCGGTGACGGAGATATCATACTCGCCGTCCTTCAGGTCGCCCAGCTTGATCTCGCCGCAGTCGATGTACTTGATGACCAGTTTGCCCTCGCGGACCACATTGGCGACAGCGCCGGTGTAGGTCACGTCGCACTTCTCCAGAATGGTGGAGGTGACGTCGGTCAGCATGGAGGTGTTGTTGGTGCAGGAGGTGGCGCTCATGGTCATCTTGCTGTCATAAGCGTAGAAGGTGGAGATGCCGGTCTGGTTGCCGGTACCGGCCTGGAAGTCCTTGGAGCCGACCACGTAGGTGGAGGCAGCCTCATCCATAAAGCCGCCGGCGGGAGAACCGTCCTCGTTGGCGGTCTTCACGGTGGTGTTGTCATAAATGGTAACGCCGGAGAAGAAGTCGGAGGAGGTCACGCGGCCGGAGGAGACGAGGGAGCAGTCCTCATAGATGAGGGTGCCGTCGTAGCACAGCAGGCCGGAGGTGTCGCCGGTGGTGGTGGTGTTGATCATGTGAACGGTGGCACCGGTCTCGACCTCAACGCCGGTGACCGCCTGATGGGCAAACTTGGAGTCCTTGGTGACAGTCAGATTGGAGTCCTTGATGGTCACATAGGTGCCCTCGCCATAGGCAAGAATGCCAGCGCAGTGACCCCAGCGGTAAGCCAGAGGATAGGGGATGGCGGACTTCATCTGGCCGTAGGTGATGTCGGCGTTCTCCAGAGTGATCTTCGCGCCGTTCTTGATGACGACGGAGTTGAGGGCCTTGGCCTCGGTCTCGCCGCCCAGCAGCCACTTGGCGTCCTTGATGGTCTCATCCTTGTCATAGACCTTGGTCTCATCAGTAGCAGTGATGTAGCTCTCGGTCATGTGGTGACGGCCGCCGGTGCCCTTGCAGATGTTGTACAGGGTCTCGATGACGTCGACCTTCTTCATGGCGGCGGTGAGATCCTCACCCTCGCCGACCTTATACAGGCCCTTCTTGACCATGGCGGCCACATAGGGCTTGGCCCACTCGCTGACCTTGGCGCCGCCCAGGACCTCGTCAGCCTCTTCGGCGGACAGGGCCTCCAGCGTGTAGCCGAAGTGCGCGTTGACCTGCATGGTGGTCTTGCCCATGATGTCGGGGTGGCCGTTGCCCACAGTGCCGTCCTTGTAGTTGATCAGACGGAACAGGGTGGTCAGCAGAGCCTCCGGCGTGACGGAGCCGAAGGGATCGAAGCAGTTCTCGCCGGTCAGGCCGGTGACGGGGTCGGGGTTGGCCTTGGTGCGGGCGCCGATGCCGCTCATGATGCCGGACCAGCGGGTGTTGGTGACGGCGTCGTTGAACTTCAGGCCGATGGTGGAACCCATCTGGTTGATGGGCACATCGTCGTAGAACCACATACCGTCATCGTTGGCGATGGAGTAGTAACGATACAGGAAGAAGGCCAGATCATAGCGATAGAAGGAATCGTCGGCACCGAACTCGGTAAAGGTTTTACCGCCGTTGGTGACGCCGGAGGACAGCCACCAGTTGACGGCGTCCTTGGCCTCAGGATAGGCCTTCAGGTCGGCAAAATCGTCAAAGGTAAACAGCTGGCTGTTGCCGCCGTAGTGGTACGAGTTGCCGCTCTGGGTGGGGGCGTTGTCACCGACTTCCAGCTTGTAGCCGCTGGGCTGGAGGGTGACAGTTTTCGCGCTGGCGGTGGACACCAGGCCAAAGACCATGGTGGATGCCATTGCGATGGAGACGAACCGCTTGAGATGTTTGTTCATTGCTTGTACTCCCTTCGTTGGATGGATGTCCGTCGGCGGTCAGGATCAGCCGATTACCTTTATTGTACCGGGAGGTGGAAAATAAATCAAGACAGGATGCTTAAAGAATTCGTATGTTTTTGTTAGAAATTATGCTAAACGACGGAAAGTGATCGGAAGTTTGTGAAAACGGCATAAATCATATAAAAGAGCCTGTGCCGGGGGGATGACCCCGGACAGGCTCTCTCAGCCCGTCGAAAAAGGCGAAGCCTTTTCCGACGGAAAAGCTGCACCCCGCTGCATCGCACAAAATGGCCGTCGATAGCGGCCATTTTGCACGTTTGCGGGGCGAGAAGTGTTTTCTGCCACGCGCATGTCGCGGCAGAAAACAGATCATATTTTTTTCGCCGCTGCGGCGGCGAAACTCTGCGAGGCTTTTTTGACAGACAGAGAGCCTGTGCCGGGGGTATGACCCCGGACACAGGCTCTCTGTGTCGGAATTATTTGGGTTTGAAAGTCTTACTTGACCTTCAGGGTGATCAAAAGTTCTCCGGCCTTGACGCTGCTGCCCTCCTTGATGAGCACCTGATCCACGATGCCGGCCATGCGGGCTACCACGGAGGTCTCCATCTTCATGGCCTCAATGACGGCCAGCACCTGGTTCTCCTCCACAACGTCGCCGGGCTTGACGTTGACCTTGGACACCATGCCGGGGATGGAGGAGCCGACCTGGCTCTTGTCCTCGGGATCGGCCAGCACCACGGTCTTGCCCTTGACCGCCGCCCGCTTGTCGGGCACGGCCACCTCGCGGCGCATGCCGTTGAGCTCGAAGTTGACGGTGCGGGTGCCGTCGTCGTTCTGGTCGCCCAGACCGAGGTAGCGGATGACCAGCGTCTTGCCGTCCTCGATGTTGATCTTGTTGGTCTCGCCCAGCGCCATGCCGTTGAAGAACACATGGCTGCCCATGCGGGTGATGTAGCCGTACTCCTTGCGGTGCTTGCGGTAGTCCTCATACACCTTGGGGAACAGGCAGTAGGCCAGCATGGCCCGCATATTGATGGGCTCGCCCTCCATGAAGCGCTCCATGTCCTTGTAGACCTGATCGAAGTCCACGTCGGGCAGCAGCTCGCCGGGGCGGCAGGTGATGGGCTTTTCGCCCTTGAGGACGACCTCCTGCAGGCCCTCCGGCTGGAAGCCCCACGCGGGCTGACCCATCATGCCCTTGAAGTAGGACACCACGGAGTCGGGGAAGGCAAGGCTCTTGCCCTTTTCGATGATGTTGTCGGGGGTCAGGTCGTTCTGCACCATGAAGATGGCCAGATCGCCCACCATCTTGGAGGACGGCGTGACCTTCACCAGATCGCCCAGCATATCGTTGACGGTCTTGTACATCTCCTTGACCTCTTCGAAGCGGGAGCCGAGACCCAGAGACACCACCTGCGGGTACAGGTTGGTGTACTGACCGCCGGGGATCTCGTAGCGGTAGATGTCGGTGGTGGGGCTCTTCAGGCCCTCGTCGAAGCTCTTGTAGCGCAGGCGGACGTCGGCCCAGTAGTTGTCCAGACGCTGGATCTCCCGGAGGTCAAGGCCGGTGTCGCGCTCCTGACCCTCCAGCGCGGCCACCACGGCGGACAGGGAGGGCTGGCTGGTCAGGCTGGACAGGGAAGCGGTGGCGCAGTCCACGATGTCCACCCCGGCCTCGGCGGCCATAAGGTAGGCGGCCACCTGGTTGCCGGTGGTGTCGTGGGTGTGCAGGTGGATGGGCAGGCCGATCTCCTGCTTGAGGGTGGAGACCAGCTTCTTGGCGGCGTAGGGCTTCAGCAGGCCGGACATATCCTTGATGCACAGCAGGTGCGCGCCGCGCTTTTCCAGCTCCTTGGCCAGATCCACGTAATACTTGAGGGTGTACTTGTCCCGGGTGGGATCGAGAATGTCGCCGGTATAGCAGATGGTGGCCTCGCACAGCTTGTTCTGGTTGAGGACCTCGTCCATGGCGATCTCCATGCCGGGCAGCCAGTTCAGCGAGTCGAACACACGGAACACGTCGATGCCGGAGCGGGCGGACTCCTTCACGAACTCCCGCACCAGATTGTCAGGGAAGTTGGCGTAGCCCACGGTGTTGGAGCCGCGGAGCAGCATCTGGAAGGGAATGTTGGGGATCTTTTCCCGCAGCATGTCCAGCCGCTCCCACGGAGACTCATGGAGGAAGCGGTAGGCGGTGTCGAAGGTGGCGCCGCCCCACATCTCCAGCGAGAAGCAGTCGTTGAGGATCTCGGCCACGCCGTCCGCGCCCTTGACCAGATCGCGGGTGCGCATCCGGGTGGACAGCAGGGACTGGTGGGCGTCCCGCATGGTGGTGTCGGTGATAAGCAGCTTCTTCTGGTCCAGCACCCACTGCTTGACCGCCTCGGGACCCTTGGCATCCAGCAGCTGCTTGACGCCGCTGAGAGGCTTGCCGGTGGGGGTGGGGAAGCGGGGGGTGTCGTACTGGTGGCGCTCGGTATTGGGGTTGTCCACCTGAATCTGGGCGATGTACTTGAGCACCTTGGTGGCGCGGTCGCGGCTGTTCTCGAAATCAAACAGCTCGGGGGTATCGTCGATGAACTTGGTGTGGCACGCGCCGGCGTGGAAGGCCGGGTGGGCCAGAATGTTGGTGACGAAGGGGATGTTGGTCTTGACGCCGCGGACATGCTCCTCGCTCAGGGCGCGGGCGGCCCGGCGGCAGGCGCCCTCGAAGGTGTTGTCCCACGTGGTTACCTTGACCAGCAGGGAGTCGTAGTAGGGGGAGATGACACTGCCCGCGGCGGCGTTGCCGCCGTCCAGCCGGACGCCGAAGCCGCCGCCGGAGCGGTAGGCGGTGATCTTGCCGGTGTCGGGAGCGAAGTTGTTGGACGGATCCTCGGTGGTCACGCGGCACTGGATGGCGTAGCCGTTGATGCGCAGGTCGTCCTGACTGGCAAGGCCGATCTCCGGGGTGGAGAGGGGGTAGCCCTCGGCGATGAGGATCTGGGCGCGGACAAGGTCGATGCCCGTGACCATCTCGGTGACGGTGTGCTCCACCTGAATGCGGGGGTTCATCTCGATGAAGTAGTGCTGGCCGGAGCTCTTGTCCACCAGGAACTCCACGGTGCCGGCGTTGACGTAGCCCACGTGCCTGGCGATCTTGACGGCGTCGGCCCGGAGGGCGTCGATGGTGGCCTTGGGGACGGACCACGCGGGGGCGAACTCCACCACCTTCTGGTAGCGGCGCTGGAGCGAGCAGTCGCGCTCGCCCAGATGCATGACGTTGCCGTGCTCGTCGGCGAGGATCTGCACCTCGATGTGCTTGGGCTCCACAAGGAACTTCTCGATGAAGATGTCCTCGTTGCCGAAGGCCTTGCGGGCCTCGTTCTTCACCAGCTCGAAGTTGGTGCGGACCTCCTCCACCGTGTCGCAGCGGCGCATGCCGCGTCCGCCGCCGCCGGCGGCGGCCTTCAGGATGATGGGGAAGCCGTAGCTCACGGCCTTCTCCACCGCCTCGTCCGCGTCCTTCAGCGGTTCGGTGGAGCCGGGGATGATGGGCACGCCGCAGGCGATGGCCGTGGCCTTGGCGGCCAGCTTGTCGCCCATCTGGGCCAGAACGTGGGACGGGGGACCGATGAATTTGATGTGGTTCTGCTCGCAGGCCTGAGCGAAGGCGGCGTTCTCGGACAGGAAGCCGTAGCCGGGGTGGATGGCGTCCACGCCCCGGCGCTTGGCCAGATCGATGATGCCGGGGATGTCCAGATAGGCGCCCAGCGGAGACTGGTTCTCGCCGATCAGGTAGGCCTCGTCGGCCTTGATGCGGAACAGGCTGTTGATGTCCTCGTTGGAGTACATCGCCATGGTGTGCAGCCCCAGATCGTAGCAGGCCCGGAAAATGCGGATGGCGATCTCGCCGCGGTTGGCGGCCAGAACTTTGTTGAACTGTTCAGGCACTTGATTCCCTCCATTGGTTCAGATTTTGACATTCATTCCGTTTATGTTCATTCATTTTTTCTCATTTTATATACGTTCAAGTTTATTATAGCGGCGCGGCAGCACTTTTGCAAACGAAAGAACGGTTCACAGACTAAAATTGGCGTAACTGCCATGATTGACAGTTTCTGGCCCACCGGATTCGCCAAAAAGACGAAGGTATTTCATGGGCGGATGAATGTAAGCGGCGGAAAAAGGCCCGGTCAGCCGCCGGTAAAGCCCGCCGGCGTCCACAGCTCCGGCAGGGCGCGGACGGTGCGGCCGGTATAGCCGGTGAGGGTATGGGCGCACAGCATGGAGTTGAGCACCGCTTCCTCCGCGCACTCCGCCATGGCCCGGAAGGGGAGATCCATGGCGTCCTCGGCGAAGAGAACGCCGGAGTGCAGGGCGGTTTTTTCCCGGGGGTCCCAGCCGTTGGAAGTGGAAAAGCCCACGAACACCTCTCCGGAGCCGTGGCCGATGAAGGAGCCCAGCCGGGCAAGGCCCACGCTGCCCCGGCGGAGCACCCGGCCGAGCTGGCGGCTGTCCAGCGGAAGGTCGGTGGCCATGACGAGGATGCAGGAGCCCACGTCGGGGGTGTGCTCCGCCCGGAGCTTTTCTGCCAGCGCCGGGCCGATGTGATCGCCGCCGACGGTGAGGTCGGCGAGATTGCCGTGGTTGGTGAGGGCCAGCACGCCAAGGGTGAAGGTTTGTCCGCCGACGTCCAGCAGGCGGGAGGCGGAGCCGACTCCGCCCTTCAGGTCGTGGCAGATCATGCCCCGGCCCGCGCCCACGTCCCCCTCGGCGAAGTCCGGCCCCGCGCCGTTCAGCGCGGCGAACACGTGCTTCGTCTCCACCGGGCGGAGGGCGATGTCGGACAGGGAGCCGTCGTTGCACTCGCACACCACGGGGTTGACGGAGCGCAGACTCTCCCCCTCGGCGGCGCAGCGGCGGATGAGCCAGCTGACGACGGCGTCGTGGATCTTGCCCACGTTGAGGGTGTTGGTGAGGAGGATGGGGGATTCCAGCTGGCCCAGCTCGTCGATCTGCACCAGACCGAGGCTCTTGCCGAAGCCGTTGAGGACGAAGGACGCGGCGGGCAGCTTGTGGAAAAAGGGATTTTCCCGGCAGGGGAGGATGGCGGTGACGCCGGTATGGCACCGGTCGGTGTCCACCGTGCAGTGGCCTACGGCCACGCCGGGCACGTCGGTGATCTTATTGCGGGGGCCGGGAGGCAGGCTGCCTACCGTCAGGCCCAGATCCCGGGCGCGGGGCTGATTCATGGAGAATCGCTCCTTTACATTTATTATCATATGATTACACCGTAGCAGAAACGGAGAGAAAAAGCAAGGGAGGGCAGCAAAAAGCCCCCGCCGCAGGAAACGCGGCGGGGGCTTTCGTGTCAGGAAAATGCTGCTTTAGTGAGAGCGCTTGTACACGGCCCGGTACACGAAGGACAGGGCCAGACCGACCACGGCCATGACTGCGGCCACAAGGAAGGCGGGCTGGTAAGCGCCGCTGGACTTGTAGATGCTGCTCATGATCTGGGGGCCAATGAGACCGGCGGCGGAGAAGCCGAAGAACATGATGCCGTAGTTGACGCTGCTGTTCTTGGTGCCGAAGTTGTCGGCGGTGAAGCCCGGGTAGATGCCCATGAAAGCGCCGAAGCACACGCCGATGAGGCAGATGCCGATGTAGAACAGGGCAACGGAGCCTTCCTTGCAGACGTACAGGGCCATCAGGGCGGCGATGGCGACGATGAACACCAGAGTCAGGGTGTTGATCCGGCCGATCTTATCGGACAGGAGGCCGGCGATGATCCGGCCGAAGGCGTTGAACAGGGCCAGCACGGAAACCACAATGGCGGCCTGCGCGGCGGTCATGCCGATCATGTTCTGGGCAATGCCGGAGGCCTGGGAGATGGCCATCATGCCGAAGTTGGCGCCGAAGAACAGCATGATGATCATGACGTAGAAGATGGGGGCGGACAGCATCTGCTTCCAGTTCTTATCGGGGGCGGCAGCCTTCAGCTCACCGGTGGGAGCGGGAGGCGTCCAGCCGGCGGGAACGAAGTTGGCGGGGCACTTCTCCACCATGAAGGAGAACACGCACACGATGATGATAGTCGCCACGCCGAAGACCATGAAGGCGGTGGTCACGCTCAGGCGGGTGATGAGGGCGTTGGCGATGGGGGGGATGAGGACGGAGCTGATGCCGTAGGACGCGGTGGCGATGCCGCCGATGAGGCCGCGCTTGTCGGGGAAAAACTTGACGGAGTTGCTGATGGTGCAGCCGTAGGCAAAGCTCATGCCGATGCCGCACAGCAGGCCGAAGCCCACGATGAGCATGGCCACACTGGTGGCAAAGCTGCACATCAGGAAGCCCAGGCCGAACAGCAGGCCGCCGGCGAAGATGACCCACTTGGGACCGATCTTGTCGTTGATGAAGCCGCCGATAATCATGGCGATGAAGCCGATGGAGTTGGCGGTGGAGAACACGATGGACAGATCGGCTGCGGTGAGCGTCACGCCGTTGAGGGCGCTCAGATGCTCCGCCATGGGGGCTGCGAACACGCTCCAGGCATACAAGGCGCCAATGCACAGATTGATCAGGCAGCTGGCGATCAGGATGATCCAGCGTCTCTTCGTCAGTCTGAGCTGTTCTTGTTCAGTCATAGGATGAAGTCTCCTTTTCTCTTTGGATTTCCCTCACAGTGACAGCGCGCCCGGAAACCGGACGCGCTGTCAGAGTAAAAGACTGTTTTTATTGTAACATGAACATTTTCACGCCGCAATCGGCAATTTCAACAGTTCGGGAACCATATTCTGGAATGAAAGCCGCGAAACCGGTTTTTGCGTATAAAATATTTTTTCACACAAGAAAATTATACAGAACTGCGATGGAATTGCAACTATTTTGGCTGAACCTGAAAAATGGAACGGACGTTTGACTTTTCCGGGCCGGTATGCTATGCTGTGGAAAAAGGGGGGAGTCTGGATGGACCGGATCATTTTTCATTGCGACTGCAACGGGTTTTACGCCTCGGTGGAGCTGCTGAGCCATCCGGAGCTTCGGGACAGGCCAGTGGCGGTGTGCGGCGACCCAAAGAGCCGCCACGGCATCATTCTGGCGAAAAACGAACCGGCCAAGGCCTTCGGCGTCAAGACCGCCGAGACCATCTGGCAGGCCCGGAACAAATGTCCGGAGCTGGTGCTGCTCCCCGCCCACCACGACCGCTACGAGGCGTACTCCAAAAAGGTCAACGCCATTTACGAGCGCTACACCGACCTCATCGAGCCATTCGGCATCGACGAGAGCTGGCTGGACGTCACCGGCACTATCCATCTCTTCGGCGGGGACCCCGTGGCGCTGGCCGACCGCATCCGGGCCGCGGTGCGGGAGGAGCTGGGGCTGACCATTTCGGTGGGGGTGTCCTTCAACAAGATTTTCGCCAAGCTGGGCAGCGACTACAAAAAGCCGGACGCCACCACCCTCATCACGCCGGAGAATTTCCAGACCATCGTCTGGCCCCTGCCGGTGACGGACCTGCTGTACGTGGGCCGGACGGCGGCCAAAGTGCTGGGGCAGTACGGCATCCATACCATCGGGGAGCTGGCCGCCTTCGACCGGCAGGCACTGGTGAATCTGCTGGGCAAGCAGGGGGGCCAGCTGTGGAGCTACGCCAACGGCCTTGAAAACAGCCCGGTGGCCCCGGCGGGGCAGTACACGCCGCCCAAGTCTGTGGGCAAGGGGGAGACGTTCCCCTATAACCTCACCCGGCGGGAGGATATCGAGCGGGGCGTCGCCATGCTGGCCGACGAGGTGGCCGTCCGCCTGCGGCGGCACCATCTGAAGGCCACGACGGTGCAGGTGACCATCCGGGACCCGGAGTTCAAGGACATCTGCCGCCAGCGGCCCCTGTCCGCTCCCAGCTGCACCGCCCGGGAGCTGGGCCGGACGGCCATGGACATTTTGGACAGGAGCTGGCGGGCGGGCGCGCCCATCCGGGCCATCACCCTGACCGCCCAGAATCTGGTGCCGGAGGACGAGGCGGCGGAGCAGCTGGGCCTGTTCGCCCCGGAGGAGCCGAAGCGGCGGGACCGGGCGGAAAAGCTGGAGCGGGTGATGGACAGCCTGCGGGAAAAGTACGGACACGACGCGGTGACCACCGCTGCGCTGGCGCCCCGGCGGGAGCCGGAGGAGGAAGGGGACGGCAGTTTGCCGTTCTGAGACAGAAAAAGCGCCCCGCGGCGGTGAGCCGCGGGGCGCTTCGGCGTTATGGGGGTTCAGAAGGGCAGGATCACCCGGTACATCAGCATGAAATGGGCGATGGAGCCGAGAACGATGAACACGTGGAAGATCTCGTGACAGCCGAAGCGGGGGTTGTTCCGGCCGGGCCACTTGAGGGCGTACAGCACGCCGCCCACGGTATACAGCACGCCGCCCAGCAGCAGCCAGAACAGACCGGCGGAGCCGACGGTCTGCCACAGGGGCCAGATGGCGATGATGGCCAGCCAGCCCATGGAGATATAGATGGTGGAGGTGAGCTTCCGGGGGCAGTTGATCCAGAGCAGGCTCATGAAGATGCCCGCGAAGGCCAGCGCCCAGATGACGCCGAACAGCGACCAGCCCCACGCGCCCCGCAGCACGGTCAGGCAGATGGGGGTGTAGGTCCCGGCGATGAGGAAATAAATGGAGGTGTGGTCGTATTTCCGCAGGTTGATCCGGCCCCGCACCGTGGTGTTGACGCAGTGGTACAGGGTGGAGGCGGTATACAGCCCGATCATGGACAGGCCGTACACGGCGAAGGACACCAGCTTCCACGGGCCGGCCCCGGTGAGGGCGGCCCGGACCAGCAGCAGGACGGTGCCCAGCAGGGCCAACGCCGCGCCCACGCCGTGGGTGATGGCCGACCAGGGGCGGAGCCCGTCGTATGGATCGCGGCCCTGCTCCTGCGGACGGGAACGGTGTCGGGACCGGACGGTATTCAGGTCAAAAGGATCAGGAACGGCGGCGTATTCCATGACTTGCGCTTCCTTTCAATGCTTTCAGGATGAATGTAGTATACCACCGTTGTGATATAATATCAAGAGAAAAACCACAAAATCTAATTATTAAAATTAGATTAACGAATTCAGAGAATGATGAAAAGAGCGGACTGCCCGGCAGTCCGCTCTTTTCAAAAGCTGGTTTCCTTACTGCTTCCAGCGCTTGAGCATGGGGAAGAATTTCCGCATCTGTTCCTTGGCCTGTTGATTTGTCATGCCGGGGGTGTGCTCCGCCATGGGCCCGGCGCAGAAGTCGATCATGTCCTCCATGGTCATCTCGCCGCGGAACGCGCCGTTCTGGTAGCAGTAGGAGCAGTAGTCGGCGCTCTTGGAGCCGTCGGCCTCGGTGCCGTACTCGTATTCCGGGGTCATGGGCATGCCGCAGGACTGGCAGAACTTCATGTTTGTGTAATCCATTGTTGGACCTCCCTGTTGTTGATGGTTACATTATAATGCGGAAACCCTGACACCTTCTGTCATGGTTCCAGAAAAACTTTTATCCGGGACAGGAAGCAGAAAGCCGCCCCCGGACATATCCGGGGGCGGCTGAAGACTTTCGTATTTCAATGCTGCTTGAGGAGGTCCTCCCGGACGTCCCAGAGGGCCTGAGACAGGTCGACGTAGTAGTTGTGGGGGTTTTCGAACCGCTTGACCTCGTCCCACTGCTTGTCCACCTGCTCGGCGCAGTAGGCGCGGATGTCCTCGATGTCCGGGGACTGGTACACCTGCTCGCCCTTCTCGAAAATGGGCACCAGCAGGGGCACGGCGGTGAAATCGGTGACGGTCTTGCGCTTCCACGTGGCCTCCGGGTCGAACAGCTCCAGCGGCTGGGTGAAGTCGGGCTCTTCACTGTGCAGGCAAACGTAGTCGGCCATGGCCTTGCCGGTGGCGTTCTCAAACAGGCGGTAGACCTTCTTGAAGTGGGGGATGGTGATCTTGGCGGGGTTTTCGCTGATCTTGATTTTGGGAATGATAGCGCCGTTTTCGTCCTCGATGGCGGCCAGCTTGTACACGCCGCCGAACACCGGCTCGGACTTGGAGGTGATGAGCCGCTCGCCCACGCCGAAGCCGTCGATCCGCGCGCCCTGATTGAGCAGATCCCGGATGATATACTCGTCCAGCGAGTTGGAGGCGATGATGCGGATATCGGGAAGGCCCGCGTCGTCCAGCATTTTCCGGGCCTTCCGGGACAGGTAGGCGAGGTCGCCGGAGTCGATGCGGATGCCGCCCTTTGTGATGCCGGCTTCCTTGAAGGCGCGGATGGCGTTGGGCACGCCGGAGTGCAGGACGTTATAGGTGTCCACCAGCAGGACGGCGGCGGTGGGGTAGATCTGGCAGTAGGTTTTGAAGGCGGTGTACTCGTCGGGGAACATCTGTACCCACGAGTGGGCCATGGTGCCGGTGGCGGGGGTGCGGAACATCTGGTCGGCCATGGCGCAGGCGGTGCCGGCGCAGCCGGCGATGTAGCTGGCCCGTGCGCCCAGCAGAGCGCCGTCAGCCCCCTGTGCCCGGCGGGAGCCGAACTCGGACACCGCCCGGCCCTCGGCGGCCCGGACGATGCGGTTGGACTTGGTGGCGATGAGGGACTGATGGTTCAGGGCCAGCAGGACGTAGGTCTCGATAAACTGGGCCTGAATGGCGGGGGCGCGGACGGTGAGGATAGGCTCCCGGGGGAAGATGGGGGTGCCCTCGGGCACGGCCCAGATGTCGCCGGTGAAGCGGAAGGTCAGCAGGAAGTCCAGAAATTCCTCGGAGAACACGCCCTTGGTGCGCAGGTAATCCACATCCTCCTGATCGAAGTGGAGGTTTTTGATGTACTGGATGACCTGATCCAGACCTGCGGCGATGGCGAAGCCGCCGCCGTCGGGGACGTTGCGGAAAAATACGTCGAAGTAGCAGATCCGGTCCTTCAGGCCGGTCTGGAAATAGCCGTTGCCCATGGTCAGCTCGTAGAAATCGAAGAGCATGGTGTAATTGACATTATGCTGCAAAGAGAGCACATCCTTTCTGATGGGTCAGTGTAAGAGCTGACCATGACGAGCGGGAGCGAGCGCGCCTGATGGCGCGGAGGCCGACGGGATTCACTTCCGGCGGCCGAATTAAAATGAAACCGGGGCTCCCCGGAAAATCAACGATTTTT